>CAYTUO010000016.1:0-12690 GCA_964441015.1 uncultured Pleurocapsa sp. | reverse complement strand
TTGAAACGCGGGGGATGAAAGCCACAGCACACCAGGAAGGAGTTTTTCCCATTTTACTCGTCTCGGAGAAGAAATTGCTCAACTGCTTCAAGTGCCCCAGTAAAAATTAGGATGCGCTAAATCTATAACGCACCCCATACAACTGCTATCCCAATCTTACAGCTAACGCTTCTCTTGCCTGTTCTCGGTCATCAAAGTGGATTTTTTCAGTGCCGAGAATTTGATAATCTTCATGACCTTTTCCAGCAATAACTACCCCATCGCCAGGTTTTGCATCCTTAATCGCCTGATGAATCGCCGTAGCGCGATCGCAAATTACGATTGGTTGAACCGATTCGGGAATCCCCGCCAAGATATCCTGCAAAATTCGTTCGGGATCTTCGGTACGCGGATTATCTGAGGTTACGACGGCAACATCGGCGAGATCTGCGGCAATTTTACCCATCAATGGACGTTTAGTGCGATCGCGATCGCCTCCGCAACCGAACACACAGATCATTTTCCCTGAAATAAAAGGTCGCGCTGCTTTGAGCAAGTTCTCTAAACTATCAGGCGTATGGGCATAGTCTACAATAACGCTAATATCCTGTGTCTCGCTAATCTGTACCCGTTCCATACGTCCGGGAACTCCTGAAAACTTAGGTAACTGTTCGATGACACTTTCTAGCTTCAAACCGAGGTGTAGAACGGTTGCTACCGCCGCGAGAAGATTGGATAAGTTGAATTGACCCACTAAGGGCGATCTAAAAGAGATTTGACCGACGGGGGTATGCAATACACCACTGACTCCATTCGATTCATAATTGAGGTCGCTGGTGTAAAAATCGGCAGCAGCATCACTGACACTGTAACTCCAAACCTTGTCTGACTCTAGAGATTCAAGCAAACGCTTGCCATAAGGGTCATCTAGGTTAACGATCGCTCGACCTTTGAGATAATTGGGGGTAAAGAGTAACGCTTTGGCCGAAAAATAATCTTCCATATCTTTATGGAAATCTAAGTGATCTTGAGTGAGATTGGTAAATACCCCGACTTCAAAAGAACACCCTTTCACGCGACCTTGTGCTAGCGAATGAGAACTGACTTCCATCACGGCATACTGATTGCCTGCATCCCTCGCGGTGGCAAGTTGTTCTTGCAGTTCGGCAGCAAAAGGCGTGGTATGCACCGCAGTTTCTTGAAAACCTGACCAACGCACGTATAACGTTCCCAAAAGTGCCGTCGGGAGTTGAGATTGATTGAGGAAAAATTCAATTAAATGGGTGGTTGTGGTTTTGCCATTGGTTCCCGTCACGCCAATCATTTTTAATTGCTGGGAGGGATAATCATAGAAAGCTGCGGCGAGATCTGCACAAGTAGAGACGGCATCGGCAACTTGGATCGCGCAAGCATCAGGCGTGGGAGGGTGTTTAGTGGCCGCTTGAGGGGAAATTATAGCAGCGATCGCTCCCGCTTCAATAGCACTTTGCCAAAACTCTCCCCCATCTACCCGCGTTCCTGGCATTCCGATAAATAAATCTCCTGACTGACAAGCGTGGGAGTTGGTACAAATTCCTTTGACTTCTTTTTCTAGTGCAGGATGTTCGGAAATCTGTAGAACACCGGAAACCTTGGCTATCAAATCGCGCAGCTTGATCATAGCAATATTAGATTGTTGGATTTGTGATTTTAGATTATTAAAGAATTGTGCTGGTTCCCCCCAGATATTTCAACCTGATTGAAAGGCGATCGCGATTCGTCAATTGATACAATCGAAAAGCCAATTGCTCGATCTTGCATTTACCTTGAGTCAATCCCTGTTTACTCGATTTCAACCCATAAGCGCGATCGCGACTACACCTCAAGCGGTTCAAGTCCTACAAACTCTGTGTCCAAGTACGGGGGCAACCCTTTGGATACCCGACTCTCTCTCTCCAACAGAAAACGCCCAAGTCTATACGGGTTCACTCAAAAATCATCTTGCCTCAATTTGGCAGCAATATCGAGCATTTGTCTTTTGTATGGCAACTGGGGCAGTATTACGCTTGATTGCGACGCTTCTTGCCGATAAATCTCGCGATCCGGCTGTTATCGTCCTTGACCAAGACGGTCGTTTTGCCATAAGTTTGTGTGGCGGCCATCAAGGCGGTGCTGATGAATTGACGCGATTAATTGCCCATCAGATCGGTGCAACCCCCGTTTTAACTGGCGCATCAGCGAGTTTAGGTTTGCCAGGGATTGATATTTTGGGTTTGCCGTTCGGTTGGCGCAAAGGGGGTGGAGATTGGACGGCAGTTAGTGGCGCGATCGCACGGGGAGAAACAATACAAGTCATTCAAGAAGTCGGTTCGACGCTGTGGCAAGAACATTTACCCGACGGACATCCCTTCTATTTCGGCTTCCCTGAGTATAACGAATCGATTGCGCCTAAAGCTCGCGTTTGGATTAGTGCCACGAAACGACAATTTTCTTCACAGGCAGATATCCCTAAAATCCAATGGCATCCTAGAGTCTTGTGGGTAGGAATCGGATGCGAGAGAGGAACATCCAAAAAACTGATTGAAACTGCGATCGAGCAAGTCTGTCAGCGCTATCATTTAGCCCCAGAAGCGATCGCTGCAATTGCTACTATCGATTTAAAAGCAGATGAACCCGGAATACTAGAATACTGTCGCGATCGCAATTTACCTTTAAAAACCTTTCCTGCCGATCTTCTACGCCATGTTAACGTTCCCAACCCTTCAACTGCCGTTGCCCAAGAAGTCGGAACCCCAAGTGTAGCAGAAGCCGCAGCCATTTTAGCAGAAGAGCAGGGGACTCGAAAAGAATTAAGCCAAAATCTGATTGTTCCCAAACAAATTGTCAAATTAGAGGGCGAACCTGGGGCAGTGACTGTCGCGATCGCGCTTTCGGAGATAGAATATACAGGACGCACGGGTCAGTTATTGCTCGTTGGTACGGGGCCGGGCAATTTCGAGCAAATGACACCTGCCGCCAAAACAGCCGTAACCAGTGCAGATGCGGTTATTGGCTATTCTCTTTATCTCCAGCTTATTCAACCTTTGCTACGTCCCGGACAAATTGTTGAATCGCTTCCCATCACCCAAGAAAGACAACGGGCACAACGCGCGATTGAGTTGGCACAATGGGGATTGAGAGTTGCGGTTGTTTCTTCTGGCGATTGCGGTATCTACGGGATGGCGGGGTTAGTCCTCGAAGAACTTCAGGCGATGGGATGGGATGGAAAAGTGCCCCATGTAGAAGTGTTTCCAGGAATTACGGCGGTTATTGCCGCAGCAGCAAGGGTTGGCGCACCTTTAATGCACGATTTTTGCACGATTAGTTTAAGCGATCTGTTGACTCCTTGGGAAGTGATCGAAAAGCGTCTAGAAGCGGCGGCGGTTGGGGATTTTGTTACGGCATTGTATAATCCGCGATCGCAAACTCGCACTCAGCAAATTATTATCGCCCAACAGATTTTTCTAAAATATCGCAATCCTAATACACCCGTCGCGATCGTCCATTCTGCCTATCGTCTAGAGGAACAAATTTTTCTGACCACTTTAGACAAAATGTTGCAATTTCCGATAGATATGCTCGCGATCGTCCTTATTGGTAACTGTAGCACTCGCAATCATTCTAACTGGATGATTACCCCGCGAGGTTATTTAGGATATGAGGGAGCGCGATAAATTGATTTCAATGACAAAGTATTCTAAAAAATAACCTTACTCCAGGGCTATTTCATTCTAAAAAGCGGCAAAATATACTCTAGTCCAAAACCACATTTTCGTTGCGCTTGAGCCATATTTTTCGACCCAGCATCTCGATAAAGATTGATGGCAAGATTACGAGCAATCGCCCAAATTTGCGGCAGAGGAGAAGTGCGAATCCGAGATTGGTCAACTCCAAAGAGTAACATCCCGCACGTAGTGAACTTGATTTTCTATTGTTGCTCTTCTGAATCCAGCAGCTTCCAGACTTCTGTACTAAGTTAAGATCTGATCGAACGTTAGAGATTGAGCAATAAATAATCTGACTGTGTTAGTTTCGCTAATTGGAAGGGAACATTAGGATAGTAATCTCTAATTTCTAACACAAAGCCTTGAGTACTAACTGTCAAACAGTTGCACCGAGTCAGCAAAATCTTAATTTCTGGCAAAAAACAGGTTTAGAATTAGTCGCTCTTTTTAAAGGGCGCGATGTCGTCTTGGCGATCGATTTGACAGAAAGCGTCGGTTTAAATGATGAAGGTCGTATTCGCCTGCGTCAGATTATAGAAGATAGCTTGCAAAAAGGAGATTTTGTTTATGTCGTTCCTTTTGCCTCGAAGGTTAATCCCCTAGCACCGAAGGTTAATCCAATTACTTTAGAGACGGCTATCCCTTTTACAGGAAAATCAGAAGATATCGATCGCATCCTCAAAACCGTTCCCCTACAAGCGAATGCAACGCAGCAACGCACAGATATTCAGTTAGCCGAGTCGTTAATTTATCGAGAACTGGCACAAGTCAATCAATGCCGTCTCGTTCAAAACCGCTCGATTAAGCCTCAGTCGGTGGTTTGGCTAACGGATGCACCTTTATTTACGCAACCTGGCATTACTTCCAAGCAATGGGTTGAAACTCCTGCCGATAGTCCTTTTCGAGTCCAAAATTCTCCTCAGAGTCTGGAGAGAAAAAACTGGTTAGAGGCTTTACCACTGCAACAGCGATCGCGTTCTATTGATAATTATCAGCTTACCGTCGTCGATATTGCCCCAACCGTTCAAGAATTTTGTACACCAGCACCAGGCGGAAAAGAAACCTGTTTGGTTACGCCTTATTTAATCCAGCAATTATGGTTGCCTGCTTTAATTTGGCTCTCCAGTTTAATTGGCGTTTCTGTTGCTGGCGGGTTGGGAATTAAGTATTTAATGAGCCTCAAGAAGAACTGGCAATTAAAAATTATGGAGGAACGGGTCGAGATGTTTTAATGCAAATTCGACGGTTAATTATCGATCGCTATGGGAAATTAAGCGAGTTACCCGTAGTTAGTTTTGTTCATATCGATGCAGATAAAGGCGCTAGTAAAATTTCTGGGTTGCGGACGGGTAATACTTATCACGGAGAGGATATTTTATTCCGCGATGCCGAAAAAGTTGTCGCGACAATGAGCAGTCAAGAAGTTAACGATTTAGCGCAAGGTTTAGAGAAGCGATCGCTTTATGAAAGAGAAGGGCCTTACGACCATATTGGTAACTGGTTTGCACCACAATTACTGAAGAATATTAAAGCGATCGAAGATGGTGCAAGCGGTATTAGACCTGTAGGAAGATTAGCGTTTTTTCATAATTATCGCAAAGTTCAACAAGCACTTGAAACAGCCGAAAATAGAACTAGAGGACACAATCAGAAACTTCTTGAAAAAGGTTTAATTGTCGAACCGGGACTCAATATTTTTGTAGTTGGTTCTCTATGTGGCGGAACCGGAAGCGGAATGTTTTTGGATGTTGCTTACAGTCTCAGACGTGCTTATGGCGACAAAGAAAATCAACTTATCGGTTACTGGGTTATTAGTCCAGAGTTGTATGGTAGCACGCCTAGTATGAATGCCAATACCTATGCAGCATTAAAAGAATTGAATTATTATGCCTCAGAAAATACTCGATTTGAAGCGCGTTACGATCCACAACATTTGATTGATATTAATGAAACTCGTCCGCCGTTTGATTTTGTTTATTTAGTTTCTAATCAAACTGCTAAAGATCATAAAATTATCGAAAAAGCAAAACTTTCTAATATCATCGCTCATAAAATCTTTTTAGATTTTGCTGATGAACTAGCACCTGTTATTCAAGGACAAAAAAATAATTTTCTCGAAAGACTTGCTAAAAATGACGAACATCCCCGTCCTAATGTCCAACGTTATTTAACCTTTGGACTGGCAAAAGTTTATTTTCCTCGCGATTTAACAGTTCAAGTTTCTTTAAACCAAATCAAATTAAAATTATTATCTTTCTGGTTGAATGGCGAAGGTCAAAGTCCAGATACTAAAGCACTTCTAGAACGATTTTTACTTAATTGGCGTTCCGATCGCGAGGGGAGAGATATTTTTACCCTTAAATTAGAAGAAGCTACTCAAGAAAATAATAAGACGTTTCATCAGACTCTCAATGCTTGGAAAAATCAACTCGAACAACGAATTTTAGCTTGTCAAAATCAGAGCGATCGCCAAAATCTCATGCAACAATTACCAGGCGATTTTCGCTCTCAATTCCGTAAAGTTCAACCAGGAGAAACCGAGAATACAAGAGGAATATGGCTAACCAATTTACAACAATCGAGTTCTCGAATTACTGCAAAGCTTCAACAGGATATTATACAATTTTTAAGCGATCTCTTGAATCCTGCTAATGCCGATTTTTCGTTAAGCAGTACTCGGAGTTGGTTAGAAGCATTATTAACTGAATTGAACCAATATCAAAGAAACATAGAAGAGAAACTTCAAAACGTTAGTAATGTATATCGATTAGAAGATGTTGAAAGAAAATGGCGAGATACCGAGCAAGTAATTAAAGACATCGAAAAAAAAGGCGGATTCTTTGGCATTAATAATAAGAAAAATAGTCAATTTCAAGAAGAATCTATACGAGTGCTACAAGATATCTGCAAACTGACCAAACATAATTTTGATTATGTACTTAACCAAGAAGCATTAAAAATTATCAAAGATTTACAGCAAAAGGTACAGACTATTGCTACTCAAACCAGTAACTTTGATAATTTGCTAAAAAATTTGCAAACTTCTTACGATAAAAGAGGTGACGATCTCGAACATTTAAACGAAGATCGGATGAATGGAGAAGCCATTTTTGCGGATGCAGATACGAATGAATACTATCAAACACTTTTACCAAATAAAGAACGGCGATCGCAATTAGTTGCTGTAGGTGCAAAAATTACCGAACAACTTAGTTTGGGAGAATCATTAATTCACTTTTTCACTCAAGATCGACTCATTGATGAGAAACAATTACAAGAGAAAATTGATGAAACAGTCGAGCGTTTATTTGGTTCTCGCAGTTTGAATGTAGCTCAATCGGTTATTAGCTAATGTACAGAATCAATTTTCGCAATCGGCATCTAGTTTAGATCGATCTGCTCAATCAATAGAAAAAGCGTTAACCGAACTACAAAATTCTGCTCAAAGCATGGTTAGTTTGGGGGATGGGATTGGAAACTTAAATAAACAGTCAACTAATCTAATCGAATTAACTGAAAAGAGAATTAAAAACGAAAGAGCAAGTTTAGAGCAAGTTTGGTCGCAAGTAAATATTTTGATTGAAACCATAGATAGAAACGAACAAAAAATCAATTTGGAATTACAAAAATTAGGCGATCGCTTTTCTCATTCAGCATCAAATTTAAATCAATCTACTCAATCAATAGAAAAAGTATTAACCGAGTTACAAAATTCTGCTCAAAGCATGATTAGTTTGGGGGATGGGATTGGAAACTTAAATAAACAGTCAACTAATCTAATCGAATTAACTGAAAAGAGAATTAAAAACGAAAGAGCAAGTTTAGAGCAAGTTTGGTCGCAAGTAAATATTTTGATTGAAACCATAGATAGAAACGAACAAAAAATCAATTTGGAATTACAAAAATTAGGCGATCACTTTGTATCAAATGCAGAAAAACAATTGGTTAATAATAGCAAAGAAACGCAAAAATTAATAGAAAAGTTTGAAAACCATCTTAAAATTAAATGGACAATCTAATTATAAAAATGTTAGGAGTTAAAAGAGATGACTAGGCGATCGCTCTACACTCAAAACGACGAATCCCTTGATATCTTTCAATCTTTTACCGATTTAATGTCTAATGCTTTTATGATTATCAGCTTTTTCTTATTGCTGGTTTTATTACAAGCTTTAGAATTAAATAAGCGCTTACAAGCTGCCTCTCCTATTATTATCGACGAACAATCGGGAGAATTTAAATTTAAATCGGGAAGTGCAGAACTAACTCCTCAATTAAGGGGTTATATAAACACAAAAATTGCTCCAAAAATTGAAGAGATTGCTAAAGAACGAGAAATAGATTTTATTCAAGTTATCGGTCATACCGACGGTCAAGAAATAAACAAAACTAGCAATCTCGATAGCACTTTAGAAGAAGTGGCTCAAGGTCGTCAATCGGTAACTAAACTCAAACCAGGATCTAATGGAGATCTGGGATTAATGCGTGCCTTATCTGTGGTACAGGCATTAGAAAAAACAGGCAATCTTAAAAATATAAAATTTAGAGCTTATTCTGCCGCACAATTATATTTAGCATCAGGAGAATTAGCTCCACGCGATCGCACCTCAGACGAAAATAGACGCAGAATCGAAATCCGTTTTATTCCTCCAGGGGAACAGAAATAGAGATGAGTTCAAAGGGCAACCAAGAAGCTAAATCAACTAAATCGCCCCTATGAGGCATTTCCAGTTTTTACTGGTAATCTATTTACAGTAACTAAGCAACTGGCATGGCAGTAAAAGTTTTCGACCCTCATGAACCTCCCTATGAGTGGGCTGAGTTTACTGTTCTATTGGATCAGATATTATCAAGACAGCACAGATAGCTATTAAGGAGGACAGTATGAACATTAGTTTGGATCTACCCCCTGAATTGGAGGATGAATTATCTACTGAGGCATCCCAACTTAAGTTGCCATTAGCTGAGTACATTCTGCGTGTTCTGGAGTTGCGCCCATTCCTGCCAAATCCACCAAAAAACGGTGCAGAACTGATAGTGTAGTTTAAAAATTTCAGTTATGATTGTATTATATATTTTCTCCTTATTTTTCTTATTCATTCTTAATCTTTGCTTTTTTTCTTCCTGAATTTCTCGTTCTTGGTTCTATAATATGCGAGTGGACACCATAATATTCAGCAGCTTGAGACATATCAAATGCCAATAAATTTTCATCTCCTAACGCTTGTATAATTCCAGGTTTAGAAGGAGATATGTTGAGAAGCTCCATAATTTCTGATGCCACTGCTTTTGCTAATAGAGGAGGAACTGAATTTCCGATTTGTCGAAATCCATGCCATTTTGTGACATGAAATCTAAACCAATCTGGATAAGAATGTAAACGTGCAGCTTCGCGAACAGTAATACATCTAGGAGTAAATGGATGAATCGGTCTGGGGGAGGTAAAAGCTCCACGATTACTAGCGGTTCCTGCTCTCAAAGTATTACATAAACCGTCAGGAGATAGCTTATAAAATCGACTGATTGGTTCTGTTTTTCCTTGGGGTGTCTGAGCAAATCTTTTAATAGACTCAAGCGTATGTTCTGTTCTTAAACTTGAGGTCAGTATTCTTGAATCAAACTTTCGTGGATAGGAATAATCATCTTTTAAAAACGAAAAACCCCGTAATGATTTAGCATAATCGCTAGGTTTTCCATACTCTGCTACTACCAAGTCTCTTTGTTTGAGTTCTGGATAATCATCAGCTTCTGGTAAATCTTGAATTGCTTCCCAAACACTGGGAGTATGAGGAAGTTTCAAGGTATTATTTTTATTTGCTTTTTTAAATTTTGGTTCAGTAATAGCTTGAGGATACTGAGGTAAGGGAAGATCTTGTCTACATCCTAATAAAAATAATCTTTCTCGATTTTGCGGAACCCCATAATAAGCTGAATTTAAAACTTGATAATTTTCTGCAACTTCATAGCCATTTTCTCTAAATTCACTCAGGATCTCCTGTAGAAATTGACGATGCTTACCGATGGTCATTCCTCGAACATTTTCCATCACAAAAAACTTGGGTTTTAGCTCTACTATCAGACGTAAAAAATGGAAAACAAGCCTATTGCGAGGATCGTCTAAAGAACGCTTGCCAATCAAAGAAAACCCTTGACAAGGAGGGCCACCAAAAACAACATCAATTTCGCGATCGCCCAGAGAAGATAAGCTTCTAATTTCTTCTCCTTTTATCTCAGTAACACTCCTACATAAAACCGACCATAAAGGAAAGTTATACTCATGAGTTGCACAGTGAATCGGATCGATTTCTACAGCAGCTAACACATCAAATCCAGCTTGTTCAAAACCCAGAGTCATTCCCCCTGCACCAGCAAATAAATCTACTGCTATAGGTCGCTTTTGATTCATTAATTCTATATTTCTTTTCAGAATAGAAATGTGGTTAAGGCGCATTGTCCCATTAAGGCGTTAGGGTACGATAGTCAAATTGAGCAACCCCTGGATGACAAGTCACACAAGTTTTAGTCGTAACAGGTTCGGAAAATTTCACTTTAGGATGAAGTGCCTTGAAATAGCGTGATTGCTCTATCAATAAAGGTACAGGTTCGTTGGTTGAAAGGGGACGAGAAAAGATACTGACATACTCCCAGATCAACAATTGCGTAATTCTAATCAAGTTTGTCAAAGATTGACCGTAATGATCTTCTGGTTTTTCCAAAAGTTGTTTCCAAGTTTCTGTGGGTAAAACTTCTGGAGGAATAGCGATATGACAGCCAGAACAATTTTCTAAATATAAATCTAGTCCAACTTGATAGCGACTGGGAACGGAATCGACAGATTTGCCAAGAGCGAATGCCATCCCCCATCCCAGACTGATGCACCACAATCCAATTATTAATGAGACAAGCAAGGGAAAACGAGCTTTGGCAATTTTTTTATCGAACATCTGTTGTTTTAAGTGAGGACTGTTTCCACGGGGACGGTACGCAGCAACCTTTCTACAATAGTCTTAGCTTGTCGTCCACCTGCGGGAATGAGACGATGAGACAAAACGTGAGGTGCCAACAATTTGACATCATCAGGAATAGCATAATCCCGTCCCTCTAGAAAAGCCAAGGCTTGAGTTGCTTTTTGTAAGGCAACAGTACCTCGCGGACTCACTCCTAGCGTAATTTCGTCATCGCTACGGGATGCTCGTACCAAATTAAGCATATATTTTTGTAAATCTGAGGTCACTTTTACCTGACTGACAAGGCGCTGTAATGCTAGAACTTCTTCTGGGGAAATACAGGGTTGCAGTTCGTCAACGCTAATTCTTTCGTGTTGTTTTTGCAACATCTGAAG
Organism: uncultured Pleurocapsa sp.; assembly: GCA_964441015.1. GTDB lineage: Bacteria > Cyanobacteriota > Cyanobacteriia > Cyanobacteriales > Microcystaceae > Hydrococcus. The sequence goes on along the minus strand of CAYTUO010000016.1, from coordinate 1,626 downwards.
TTCTTCTTCTTCGGTAGGATAGCCTAAGCTCAGAGAAATGGTAAAGCGATCCATTTGCGCTTCTGGTAAGGGAAACGTCCCTTGATACTCGATTGGGTTTTGAGTCGCTATGACAAAAAAGGGTTGGGGAACGAGACGCGCTTCTCCATCTACCGTCACCTGCTTCTCTTCCATAACCTCCAGCAAAGCAGATTGAGTTCGGGGGGTGGCGCGGTTAATTTCATCGGCGAGCAAAACATTAGCAAACGCGGGCCCTGGGAGAAATTCAAACTCTCTGGTGTTGGGATTCCAAATATTCGTCCCCGTAATGTCCGTTGGCAGCAAGTCTGGGGTACATTGAATGCGCTGGAAGCGACCGTTGATAGAACGCGCTAACGATTTGGCTAAGAGCGTTTTACCGACTCCAGGAACGTCTTCTAAAAGAGCGTGACCGCCACTGAGGAGGGCTACCAACACCAACCGAATAGCATTGGCTTTACCGACTACCGTGCGACTCAGGTTTTCGGTCAGCGTTGTAATTTGTTCTCTCATAGGAATCGTTGCATGCTGAATTATTAATTAATTTTCCCGATTCCCCTTCAAGATTTCACATGAGTTACTCAAGAATTTTTCTCGCTAAGTCGCAGTCAGCCACAATTTGGACTTTGAGGGCTTCGAGGGAAGGAAATTTTTGTTCGGGACGCAGAAACTTTTCTAAACTTACAGTTAGGGTTTGACCGTACAAATCCCCGCACCAATCTAGCAAATGTACTTCAACGGTGGGCGCATTGCCTTTTACGGTTGGACGACAGCCTATGTTCATCACGCCTTTGATGGGCGGTTGGCAATGGGGAAATCCTCCGGTGCTTTCTTCGAGAAAAACACGAACGCAATAAACCCCGTAGCGAGGTAATAATTTGGCGGGAGGAAGTTGTAGGTTAGCAGTAGGAAAGCCGATGGTTCTGCCTAACTGTTGTCCCGTCACGACTTTTCCCGTGAGGGTGTAGGCGCGTCCTAACATCCGGTTGGCCTGGGGAATGTCGCCTTCTGCTAAAGCTTGACGGATACAAGAACTGCTGATCCGAACGGGGGATTGCTCGCTTTCTTTCTCTTGAAAGGTTTGTAGGGAAGTAATGACGACTTCTACGCCAAATTGAGCCGCGATCGCTCTTAAATCTTCTGCTGTTCCCGCCCGTTTGTGACCGAAGCGAAAATCTTGTCCTACACTAATCCGAGTTGCCTGCAACTGCCGCACCAAGATTTCTTCTACAAACTGCTGCGGACTCAAGGCGGCAAGTTCGCGATCAAAGGGCAAGAGAACTAACTGTTCGACTCCTAAGTGTTCTAGCAGCTTGACCTTTTCTGGAAGTGGGGTTAGCAGTTGTTTGCTCTGTCCGGTAAAAAACTCTTGAGGATGGGGGTTAAAGGTAACGACTGTCGAATAGGAACGATGAATATCTCTAACCAATTCTTTAGCCGAGTCGGAAACCGGACAGCTAACCATAACCGAAGCGTACAAAATTGGCTGCAAAACTTCTTGATGCCCTAGATGAATGCCATCAAAATTGCCAAGGGCGATCGCGTTAGGCGTTAAAACTCGATCAGCTAATGATGTTACTATTTGCACGCTTTACATTTTTACATATT
>CAYTUO010000015.1:22175-23888 GCA_964441015.1 uncultured Pleurocapsa sp. | reverse complement strand
TGTCGGTTTCCCTCCCCTCTAGTGGCGAGTCCCCCCAGACTTATTGAGAAGGTTCGAGTTTTTGCCTGTTATATTAAGAATAGTAACTGACTCCCAGGATAACTTTACAAAAGTTCCCTGTTATGCACTCCTAAGTAGGAAGAGGTTCTGTATCTATGACATCCGTGCGAATCGATCAATTATCTGTAGAATCATTAGCAGTTGAGTTTTTCAGACAATCTGAAGGCAAATGGAAATCCCAACGACGTTACTACACGCTCAAACAGGATGTCGAACCTCAAGAAGTCGTTAGCGAAATAACCATTCGGTTTTTAGAAAAAGGCTCGCCAGAACTAATTAAATTAGCACAATTGCACAAATTAGAAGATGAAACTACTCTAGTGTGCGGAACAGAAGTAACCTGGGAAAGCAATTATACGGGAACCGTTCGCAAGCCATCAGAAGGCGCTACAGTATTTGGCGTAAAAGGAAACATTTTGTATCGCGATCGCGGTTTTGCCACCTCCGAACCCGTTATCGCCATTTATTCCTTTACCAACCCCGCAACCCTTTGTTTGAGAACCGAATACAAAGGATCTGTCTTCGAGGAAGAGATCAAACTGATTGGAGAAAACTACCGTACTCGACAGACAATTATTTCACGCTTTGGACAAGAAATTACCATCGGTCAGTATTTGGAAAAGCGAATCGCTCAAACCTCAAAGCTCTAAAAGCTCACTAGACCTCTTGCAAAAGTCCAAAAATTTTTGAGGCAGAGGAGTTCAGGAGTTCACCCTCCTCGTTCCCCCCTTGCTAAGGGGGGATGAAAGGGGGGTTAGCTCCTCCCTTGTCCCCCCACACTCCCCACACTCCCAGTCACTAATCACCAATCACCAATCACCAATCACTCCTAAATCGCAAAGATTACAGATTGTTACTTTGTTTTTAATAAATGAGACTCAGGTAACGTCCATTTCGTATTTTCTAGATCGGTTAGTCAACAACAATCGACTGACCTCAATAACAAAGTAACTTTTTCTAAGATTTAAGGAGAGCTCAATGCTTGACGCTTTTTCCAGATCAGTAATTAATGCTGATAGCAAAACCGCTTGTATTGGTGGTGAAGAATTAGCTGCACTCAGAGGATTTATCGCTTCGGGTAACAAGCGCCTGGATGCGGTTAACGCGATCGCTAGCAACGCAAGCTGCTGCGTTTCTGATGCTGTTGCTGGCATGATTTGCGAAAACCAAGGCTTAATTCAAGCTGGTGGGAACTGCTACCCCAACCGTCGCATGGCTGCTTGCTTGCGCGATGGTGAAATCATCCTGCGCTATGTGACCTATGCGCTGTTAGCTGGAGATGCTTCAGTTTTAGATGACAGATGCTTGAATGGTCTCAAAGAAACCTATGTAGCTCTAGGCGTACCTCTTCAGTCTGCTGGTCGCGCTGTTGCCATCATGAAGGCTGTCTGCGTCGCTCATATCAACAACACCAACAGTATGTATCAAGGGACGAGCAAGTTCCGCAAGATGGATACTGCTCAAGGGGACTGCTCGGCTCTAGCTGCTGAAGCCGCTAGCTACTTTGATCGCGTTATTGCTGCTCTGAGCTAAGTATAAAGTTAATAGCGATTCGCTATTACCTGATCGACTTGAAACAAGTTATTAAAGATTTATTCTGGAGATATCAAAACATGAAATCAGTTGTAACGACGGTTATTGGCGCTGCTGATG
>CAYTUO010000015.1:5298-22165 GCA_964441015.1 uncultured Pleurocapsa sp. | reverse complement strand
AGGTCGTTTCCCCAGCAACTCCGATCTAGAGTCAGTTCAAGGTAGCATTCAGCGTGCGGCTGCTCGCTTAGAAGCTGCTGAAAAGCTCGCTAGTGGTATCGACGCAGTAACCAAAGAAGCTGGCGACCTTGTTTTCAAGAAGTTCCCTTACCTCAAAGAAGCGGGTCAAGCTGGGGACTCTCAAGCTAAAGTTGACAAGTGCTATCGCGACATCAAGCACTACCTGCGCCTGATCAACTACTGCTTAGTGGTTGGCGGTACTGGCCCGTTGGATGAGTGGGGTATTGCTGGTCAGCGTGAAGTGTATCGCGCTCTGAACCTACCTACCGCTCCCTATGTAGCTGCGCTTGAATACACCCGCGATCGCGCCTGCGCTCCTCGTGATATGTCGGCTCAAGCGTTGGTTGAATTCCGCGCTTATCTAGACTACACGATCAACTCCCTGTCGTAGTGGCACGGATTGACTAGAGCGTTAGTTTTAATTGAGTAATAGGGGACTCTCAGTCTGTTGCTTTGCCTAAATCGGGTTGAGCGATCGGCCAAGAGTCCCTTGGTTATCTCTGGATCAATCGATAAACCAATGACAACAGATTCTCTATTTGAACAACTAAAACACCCCAATCCTCATCTGCGGGAACGGGCAATGCGGGAACTGGCTGAGACTCGCGATGAAACGACCATTCCTCGCTTAATGAGCATTTTGGGAGATGAAGATGTCGTCTATCGTCGAGCGGCGGTGGTAGCATTGGGCTTGATTGGTTCAGATGCCGTGCCAGCAATAGTCGAGTCTTTACTGAATAGCGACAATGTAACGATTCGGGGCAGTTGTGCGAAAGCCCTGGCACAGATTGCCGTCAAACATTCAGAAGAATCCTTCCCAACTGAGGGCTTGCAGGGATTAACAGCAGCCATTAACGATCCCAATCCGGTCGTCCACATTGCTTCAGTAATGGCTTTGGGTGAGATTGGTGCGCCTGCGTTCGATATTTTGGTTGAAGCGCTAAAAACGACGGATAATGTGGCGGTAGCGGTGGCGATCGTTAACGCGCTTGGCTCTTCAGGTGACGAACGGTCGGTGGAAGTGCTGACGGCATTGACTAATGATCAGTCTGTCGATCCTTATGTTCGCGAGTCAGCCGTGAGTGCCTTGCCCAGATTGGATCAGGTGATTAACTACAACAAAAGAAAAAGCTAACTTGGAATTGGGTTTTTAGCGATTGTTAGGAGGTTCTTCGGCGACGGGACTTAAACAAAAATCAAGCCCAAATAAAACCCAAACTAGCTTTATAGGCTTGAAATACGTCTTGATATTCTTTTAATCCCAACCATCCTTTAGCCTCACGATAAAATACCTCTACCCAATTTCTTTGAGAGTAGGTTTTTATTAGCCATTCTTCAGTTACTATTGATGACTCAACATTAGTAATAAAATAATCAAGATCCGAAGCTTTCTCAAAGGTAGGAGCATTCATGACGAACGCTATTATTCTTGTTCGTTCTAAGCTTGATATTGCTACTTCTCTAACTGCTACCCAAACTCACTTGCTTTCATAGATTTATACAGGAGAGTGATCGCCAATTGTTTCGATGACTGGTGTGCCATCTTCTTGTACCCAGGCAAGGCGATTAATCCGACAGCTACGAGCATAGTTGCGAATTTCTTCTGGAGTGCGATCGCCCAAATCCATTTCGACTCGAACCAAAAGCTCAGAATTTCTCAAGGTTTGAGCATAGATAAAGGCGGCTGCTTGGGCTTGGGGCGTTTTGGGGATCACTAGCCAATCAATCGGTGGCGTGTTTTGAGGAAGGGCGGAAGTAGAGAGAAGACAGACGTGCAAATCTTCTAGATTCAGAGAAAAACCGATTCCTGGAGCCGCTTTTCCTTGGGGATGATAAACGCCTAGCAATTCGTCGTAGCGTCCCCCTTGCCCTAAGATGCGAAGTTGATTTTCGGCTTGGCTGACTGCCTTGAAAACAATACCCGTGTAGTAGTCAAAGGTTTGTAGCAAACTGAGATCCAAAATCATAGGGAAAGGCTTGGAGCAGCTTTTTTGCAGCAATTCGACGAGAGACTTGAGTTGATTGACAATCTGTTTTCCGGCTTCGTCTAGCTCAAAATTCATCACCGTTTTCAGGACATCGGCGGGTTTTCCGCGCAAGTCGAATAAGACGAGCGCTCGTTGTTTGAGTTCAAGAGAAGGGTAGTTTAAATTTTCTAGGGCAATGCGATCGAGTTGAGCGATACAATAGCGAACTTGCTGTCGCAAAGGCTCTGGAAATGGGGAAAGGAGCGATCGCGTCAATCCGGCATCTCCAACGAGCAAATGCCACTGCTGTAATCCTAACTGCTCCAGGCAATCAGCAAGTAACAAAAGAATCTCTGCATCAGCTAGCACGCCACTTGCGAAAAGCAGTTCAACCCCCGCTTGATAAAATTCTAATTGTCGTCCGTGGTGTCCTGAAGGAGGATTGCGAAAGACATTGGCACGATAACACAGGCGTTGTGGATAAGTATTACCTGCCATGCGGGTAACGGCTGCACGAGCGATAGAAGCGGTTAATTCTGGACGCAGCCCTAACGTGCCTTCCGATTCCTCTCGTAGTTGAATCACCGTCGAGCGTTCGATCGCGCCTCCAGCCATCAGAGCATCTAACCATTCAATCGTAGAGGTAACAATTCGCTGATACCCCCATTGCTGAAAGACTTCCTGTAAGCGATCATTAATCCAGCCTTTTTGGACAACTTCTAAGGGCAATAAATCTCTCGCCCCTGCTGGTGGTTGATGGATCATAGTTCAGTTATCAGTTATCAGTTATCAGTTATCAGTTATCAGTTATCAGTTATCAGTGTCAGGAGTCGTAGAGACGTTGCAGTGCAACGTCTGTACAGGAGTTCAGGAATAAATATTCTCCCTTGTCTCCCCACACTTCCCACACTTCCCACACTTCCCACACTTCCCACACTTCCCACACTCCTAATCACCAATCGCCAATCACCAATCACCAATCACTAATCCCCAATCCCCAATCCCCAATCCCCAGTCACTTCTTTTTACCGCCAAATAGACCGAAAAAACCACTGTTACTCGCTCGCTCATCTGAAGTTTTGACCTTACTCTCGTCTGGAACAAGCTTACCGAGTTCCTGCTTGGCTTTCATCGCGACGGGATCTGCGGGATTGGATTGCCAAGCTTTATTGATGTGAACCTTTGCCATTGTCATTTGATTCTGTTTGAGATAAGCCAATCCCATTAAACCGTGACAGGTGCTGTTGTTTGGCTCTATTTTGAGTGCATCTCGCATCTCTAGTATGGCTTGGGCAGAATTATTTCTATCGAGATAGTCTTGAGCGCGGCGGATATAGTTAGCCACTGGAGAGACAGTCGTTTCTGTCTGCGGTTTTTCAACTTGAGTTTCCGATGCTGTCTTAGACTTAGGAAGCTGAGTTGTCTTAGCTGGCAAGATCTGACCCTGTTTGAGCATCAAATAAACCAGATTTAGTTCGCTGATTTGAGCGATGGTTTTCAGAATTTCGCCTATGGAGTTATATTGCTCAGATGCTAGGGATTGCAGTAATTTTTTGTAGGTTTGCTCTGTATTAGCAACAGCTTGAGCCAATTCTTTAGCAGGTTCGCTAGTTAAGGTGATTTTGCCGCTTTCCATCGTCAGTGTTTTTCCCATGTGAGACAGGATCAAAAGATATTCCGCACGGGAGTTATCTTTAGACAAGTGTTCGTAAGCCGGATTCACTAACTTTGATAGAATTCGAGTGGCTTGCTTTTTTTCTGCGTCGCTGCTGGCTTGGCAAGTATCGGGATGCAATTGATAGGCAACTTTAAGATATCGTTGACGAATTTGTTTAGGATCTGCATCTAGGGGAACGCCCAGAATCGCATAGTGATCGACAAGATCCAGCTTAAATAGTCCTTGTTGGGGCTTGAAAGACATAGGAGGTCATCATAGTTTAAGAATGCCAAGAGCTTTTCTCTAGTATCTCTCAGATTCTAAAGAAGAAGTTAAAACTAATCTATTTTCAGCAAGGATTCTTTGACAATGGAGCTAGTCGGTTCGCCAGACCAAGGCGATCGCGCTGAAGCTCCTTTGAGGGCTTGGCTCAGGCTAGTATGAATTTTCCCGTTAGTTGCCAAAATGCGACCGGACTGAATAACAAGAGGGCTTTCATCATAAGCGGTCACTTTTCCCCCTGCTTCTTCTAAAATAACAATCCCTGCGGCAATATCCCAAGGGTGAATTCCTCTTTCCCAATACCCATCCAGCCGCCCGCAGGCCACATCGGTCAGATCTAGCGCTGCTGAACCGCTACGACGCACACCCTGAGTCAGATGAGTGAGGTAACAAAATTCGGTGTAGTTATTATCGCTTGTTTCTCGGCGATCATAAGCAAAACCTGTCACCAGCAAACTTTTACTCAAGCAATCTGTCACAGAAACGCGGATGGGACGGCGATTTAGAGTGGCACCTAAGCCTTTGGCTGCTCGAAACAACTCGTTACGAAAGGGGTTATAAATTGCCCCTACTTGTGGAATTCCTTCGACGAGCAACCCAACCGAAACTACAGCGTGGGGATAGCCATGAGCGTAATTCGTTGTACCATCAAGGGGATCGATCGCCCAAAGATAGTCATTTTCCCCATCTCCAAGCTGGCCGGATTCTTCGGCTAAAATTTGATGGTCTCGAACGTGACGGTTCAGTACGGCAAGAATGGCAGCTTCTGCTTTTTTATCGACTTCTGTCACTAAGTCACCCGGACGGCCTTTTTCTTCGATCGTTTCTATCTTGCCCCAGCGATCTAGCAAAATAGCACCAGCAGACATAACGGCTTCTGTGGCGACATCTAAAAAGATTTGAAGTTGATGAGAGGATAGTTGACCCATGAGAAAAAGTTTGAATTTTCCATCTTAGATTTTAGCTTCCCCCGCGAGAAGACCCGCACTGTCTTGTAGGGTAGTGTCGGGATGAATCTCGGTCAGAATCTTCTGTGATAAAAAGGGGTATGTCACTCTTCATCTAGCGGCAAGCCAAAGCGAACTTTTCCCTTAGCAAAATATCGTCCGAACTGGAGTTCGTAAACTTCATCCTCGTCTTGAGTTTCGACTTCCAAGTCCGAACGGGGATAACTGACGCACAGCAGGGCATAACCTTGTCCTTTTAATTCGGGTGATAATCCCAGCGCTTCGGGTTGGTAAATTTCGCCGGAAAGAACGCGCACCGCGCAGCTAGTACAAGCCCCATTGCGACAGGAGAAAGGCAACTCGCAGCCCTGAAGTTCTGCACTGCGAAGAATATATTTATCGTCTGGGACTTGTAGCGTATGCTGAGTTCCAGCTTGACGATTGTGAATGCGAATTCGATAATAGCGGGTCATGATGTGATTTTTTTAGACAAGAATACACGATTTAGAAGTTGATTTGACGATACAGTTGCTCAAGGGTATCTAGAATTGAGTTGAGATGCGATCGCTGTTGATGCGCTGATAAATTGGGTTCAGCAATCAAGTGCTTAATCGATGTGTCAATGCTGTCTAGCAAAGAGTGCAAGACTTTACGCGATCGGGGGTTAAGTTCAGATGTGGCTGGCCGAGGCTCTAGGGCAGATGGACTGCTGGACAACACCCCAGAAGAGCTACTTGGTGAATATTCCGTCTTTGCTGCCTCTAGCTGTTGAATCGTTTGTTGCAAGTTTTCAATGACTCCATACATTTCTATTGGATCGAAGACCCGCAACAAGCTGGTTTGAGTGACAAGGCCCAATCCTCTGCCCCAATTCCAGGATACGACCAAACGACCAACCCGCCGTTTTTGCATTTCCTGATGGGCAGTCCACAGGGAGTCTTCTGGACTGAGGAGGAATAGGGGCGTACTCATGACGGTCTGTGCCTGAGTCTTGAGTAAATCGATTTGAAATGCCTGAAACTGGACAATATCCCGTTCGGTGACAATGCCAACGGGGCGTTTATTTCCTTCTGCATCCGGTTGAGTAATCACGACACAACTAATGCGATGCTCTGCCATTAACTGCGCCAATTGCACAACCGGGGTAGTGAGGGAGGCATGAACGATCTCAGATGTCATCACATCCGACACGCGGCGAAACCGTAGCAGGTTTGCCGGACGTAAAACCTGGCGAATGCTCTCATGGGAAATGACCCCCACCAGTTCCCCCCTGTCGTCGAGAACGGGCAAATGACGGATGCGGTAGCGTCGAAACAGGAACAGGGCGGCAAAAATGTCCTGCACTGATCGCTGGGGCAGTACGACTACGGGATGAACCATGACATCTGCGACCGTCGCTTTATTAAAGTCGATTGCCTTGGCGGTTAATCGCACGACATCCCGTTCAGTCAAAATTCCTAGCAATTCTTTTCCTTGCATCACCAACACACAACTGGCGCGAACTTCCTTGGCGGGAAGCTCTGACTCTGACTCCGAGTCAGAGAGCGAGCAAGTGCGATGGTGTGCCTGACCGATCAGGGTGATCGCCTCAACTAAGGGGGTTTCTGGTGGGACGAGCAACGGATGGCGTTCGAGGGCATCTTCTAGGTCGGGTGCCCAAGAGAGGGGGGTGTCGAATGGCATCTTAGCTATCTTGCTCACTGCCCAGCCGATCCTTGCGGACTCCCAATCTCAACGGCAGGAAACACTACCAACTTCCTCCGCGATGCTAATTCTTGTAGAGGGATGTAACATTTTATTAACATAAATTTAAGTAAATAAAAGTTTTTAGCTGATTTAGTTGTATGATAAAAGGGATGTTACAGATAAAAAGCTTAACTCCTTATCAGAAAAAGATTTAAGGCTTTAACGGTTAAGCGACTGTATCATCTCTCGCTCCTGAGTGGGGGGTTTCCAGACTGTTCTGGTGGTTGAGAAGTTACTCCTGCAATTCTAGGAGTTCTTCCATAGAGCCGATCGAGAACTCTCTTGACAGAGATACGCTGCCACGGCTGCCCTCGCTTGGTTGTATAACCCTGCTGGTTGAGCCAATCAGCAATCTTCTGCAAGGACTTACCCGATTTGTGATGGCGGCGAATCAGTTCGATGACCTGACATTCTGACGGATCTTTCATTAGTTCACCATCCACTGATCGCTGCCCGAAGGCTGGCGAACCGTAGCCCGCATAACCCCCTTTAGCAGCTTTTTCTTGTCTGCCGCGATCGAGTCTTTCCCAGATTTCTTGGCTGTCTAAGTTTTCAGCACTCATAGCCGTTAGCAATTAGCGACCTTACCTTGTAGTTTATCAATCACCCAATAAAAACGATGCAATTAATTTTCTTACATTTTGATTGGAGTATTCAATGGCAACTTACAAAGTAAAACTCATAAACGATGAAGGACTCAATGTCACGCTCGATGTCCCAGAGGAACAAACCATTTTTGAAGCCGCAGAAGACGCAGGGATTGATTTACCGATTTCCTGTCGATCAGGTTCCTGCTCAGCCTGTGCTGGTAAGCTGGTTTCCGGTAAAGTCGATCAGTCGGATCAGGCGTTTCTAGATGATGACCAACTCAATGCTGGTTTCGTGCTGACCTGTGTTGCCTATCCCCGCTCCGATTGCACGATTAAAACCCACCAAGAAGAAAATCTCTACTGAGCAACAATCATTATATTGGGAGACACAGAAATGGGTACGGCTACTTTCATTCAAGATGAAACTGAATTTGATTCGCTCCTGTCAAACGAGTCTTTGCTGGTGGTTGACTGCACGGCGACCTGGTGCGGTCCTTGCAAACTGATTAGTCCTTTGATCGACCAACTGGCAGAGGAGTATGGCGATCGCGCCAAAGTCTTTAAACTAGACCTGGATACCAACAAGCCAGTTGCCAAGAGATTCGGAATCAAAAGCATTCCGGCGGTCATGTTTTTTAAGCAAGGTGAGTTGATGGAAACCCTGGTAGGAGTCAAACCCTACGAAGAATTTAGCAGTGCGGTAGAGCGTTACCTACCGTGAGCTTCAGGGCATAGGCTTCGATCTATTCCCAATCTTTATTTTCGGAGGTTCTGCTATGCAGACAGTCCAGATTGTGCGATGTCCAAATTGTGGCAGCTTGGCGGAACGGCGGTTGTGGTGTGATCGCCTTCCTCTAAGTGGTTCCCAAGGTTCTGGCCATCAACTTGTCCAGACGGAATGTCCCGTCTGTGATTACTTGATGGTAATGTGTTGTCAAACTGGCAGAGTGATAGAAGCCTATGTACCCGTTCGAGCGGGTCACTTCCTTGACGCATCCATCAAACAACCACTTCTAGTTCACTCCTAAACATTATTCAACCCAGATTAATCCCGATGATGAAAGCAGAAGAGATCATGACCAGAAGTGTGGTCAGCATTCGCGGCTCGGCAACCGTCGCTGAAGCGGTAAAATTGATGAAAGATAAACGACTGCGGGCCTTGATCGTTGAACCGCGCCACGAACAAGATCCCTACGGCATCGTGACGGAGACCGACATTGTTTACAAGGTGGCAGCGTTCGGACACGATCCCAAGCAAATGCGGGTCTATGAGATTATGGTCAAGCCTTGTGTCGTGGTGAATCCAGAACTGGGAGTCGAATATGTGGCTCGCTTATTTTCCCAGACTCGCATCTGCCGCGCTCCGGTGATTCAGGGCGCAAAATTGCTAGGAATTATTTCCGTCAGCGACATTCTTTTCAAGAGCGACTTTGTGGAAAAGCCGAAGCGGCTGTTTATTGAAGACCAAATTGAGGTTGCCCGTGAAGAAGCGCGGGCGATCTGCCAAAAGAAAGGAGCCACCTCTCCCGAATGTGCGGCGGCATGGGATGTGGTTGAAGAACTCCAGGCAGAAGCGTCCGATCAGCGTAGGGAAAAACAGGGGAAAACTTCCTTCCAGGCTTACTGCGAAGCCAATCCTAGTGCTGAGGAATGCCGGATTTACGAAGATTGAGTAGTTTGAGAACTAAAAAGGAGAATGAAGCACCATGATGCGAGCCGAAGAAATTATGACCAAAGAGGTGGTTACCATTCGCGGATCTGCCACTGTAGCGGAAGCCGTTGCCCTGATGAAAGAGAAAGGGTTACGTGCCCTGGTGGTAGAACCTCGCACTGAAACCGACCCCTATGGGATGGTAACGGAGACGGATATTGTTTACAAGGTGGCAGCGTTCGGACACGATCCCAAGCAAATGCGGGTCTATGAGATTATGACCAAGCCTTGTGTGGTCGTCAATCCAGAACTGGGAGCCGAATATATTGCCCGGTTGTTTGCTCAGACTCGCATTCGTCGTGCGCCAGTGATTAAAGACAAGCTACTCGGCATCGTTTCCGTGAGCGATATTCTCAGAAAGAGCGACTTTGTGGAAAAGCCCAAGAGCAATTTTGAACTCTATTGCCAAGAAAATCCCAGTGCCCCAGAAGCCCGCATTTATGAGGACTAACTAAATCTTATCCCTATCCCTCATAAAATTTCCTTGGCGGCTCGATGGACGAGGGAATGTCGATAAACCAATCCCTTGAGATCGTCGGCGTACCCCCCACCGATGACGCAAGCAACCGGATAGCCTGCCGCTAAACAGGTACTTAAAACTTGCCTTTCGCGACGATAAAGACCTGTATCTGTAAGCGCTAACTTTCCCAAGCGATCGCCAACGTGAGGATCTACACCCGCATCATAAAATACTAAATCGGGTTTGACTTGGGAGAGGAGATCGGGAAGATACTGGGCTAGGATTTGCAAGTAGCCATCATCATCCAACCCAACGGGGAGGGGTACGTCGAGGTCGCTTTTTTGCTTATTGCCGGGGAAATTGGCATCGCAGTGCATCGAGAAAGTAAAGACGCTGGGATCGTTTTGAAAAATACAAGCCGTCCCGTCGCCTTGATGAACGTCTAAATCGACGATGAGGACTTTTTTGACCCATCCGAGTTGTTGCAGGACGCGAGTTGCGATCGCGAGATCGTTAAAAATACAAAATCCCGAACCATAGCCCGGAAAAGCATGATGGGTTCCCCCCGCCGTATTACAAGCTAAGCCGTATTCCAGCGCCAGTTGAGCCGTCAAAATTGTTCCGCCAACAGCCGTGCAAGTACGCTTAACTAAAGCCGGACTCCAAGGCAACCCGATGCGACGCTGTGCTTTGGGAGCGAGCGTTCCTTCACAATAGGCTTGCACGTATTCAGGAAAATGGACTAATTCGATTAATTCCCGTGGCGGGATTTCTGGAGTATAAATGAATTCCCTTTGAGCGATGCCGTCGGCGAGCAGTAATTCATAGAGAAGTTTGAATTTAGCCATCGGAAAACGATGTCCCTCTGGCAGTGGAGCAACGTAATCTGGGTGATAGACAACGGGCAAGTTCATCTAAATCGTGAAGGGTTTGAGTTCGTTATAGTTCCACTGACGGTGCAATCGTTCGATCGCAAAAGGTCGAATGACAAAGCGAGGCGGCGTTCCTTCTTGCACGTCAATTCGCAAAAATGTGTAGGGACGATGCTTTTTTAAGCCATAGCCATTGCGTCCGACAAATAAGTGCGATCGCGCGATGAGTCGAGTTTTTCTTGCTCCGTCCTCTGCAAACGTTTCTAGCAAATTGGGCCCCTCTTGGCGCTGGCGGCGCAAACTGTAGCCGCTTCCCCCACAGACGAGCCAGTTCAAGTTAGCGTCGGCGTGTCCGGTGTCGAGGGTGCGAAGATATTCGAGACAGTGAGCGTGACCGTTTAAAATGAGATCGACAAGCGGGCGATCGCCTTTTTGCGAACCCAGGGTAGCCGCTACCCGATCGAAGACTCGTCGTAAATGGTGACGAACGGCTAATGTTTGTGCCAGATTCCACTTAGTTGCTTCCGTAACGTAGGGCGGATGATGAAAAAAGATGACTCGTCCTCTCACTTGGTCAGTATTCCAGGAGTCGAGCAATCGCTGTTGTAGCCAGTCGAGTTGTTCGAGATCGATCGCGGGTTGAAAATGCGTCTCCAACTGTTTGCGAATATCGAGCGACACCTCGTCGATTTGTTCGAGTTTGGCCCGCAGATCGTGAAACTGTTCGGCCTCATCGGGATCGTTGGGATTGAGGCGATCAATAGCCTGCATAAGCTGTTGCTTTTCCTGTTCTAATTGGGCGTGCTGTTCTTCGAGAGAACGACGATGGGCCAATCCTTCACGAGTTTTGGGAATGGGCTGAGGTGCATTGAAGGTGTTCGAGTCCAGCGCAAAGAAATCGATCCCGCCGTAGCGAAATGAGTAATAGCGATTGGGCAGGCGAGTAAACTGTCCTGGCTGATAGTGCAGACACCATCCCGTATCGGTTTTGGCAGTGTAGTGTCGATCTAAATGTTCAGCTAAAACCTCTCTGGTTTTAAAGCGATTCCAACAATCTAAAAACGCCTTAGCGTAGGCTTTGCCTTGATAAGAACCGTGCCAGCCTATGTCGAAGTCTAACTTAAATTTCACTAAGCGACGACGTAGCGGCAGAGTCAAGCCGGCAAATAATCCTTCTAGCAAAGGCAAATCGTAGTAATCGTGATTGCCAGGAACTAAAAACATCGGCAATTTAAAGATCATTTGGTCATAGGCAATATCTTCGGGGCGATCGCCGCCGACTAACAGTTCTTTATAGGGTTTAATAAAGTTTTCTAAGTAGAATTCGCTAGATCCAACTAAATAAACGACATCTCCGGTATGCAAGATAAAGCGGCAGGAATCTAAATGGGTCAGCATTTGCTCGGCAATCTGCCGTTGAGCGTTGTCTTTTTGCTCTCCCGTACCTGTATCGCCAATCACGAGGAAAGAAAAACAAGCGTGATCGCTACCCTTGTCATCTAAGACCAATCGTGTGCGATCGATGCCCCGTTCGGCAATCGCGGGATCACTCAACCGCAGTCGCTGTTTCATTTTTTGAATTTTGAGGGCAATTGGCGGATCGGATACGAATTGCATGGATAATCTGCTCTTTATCTAGCTTTGATAGCGGTGGCACTTTAGGAATAAGCGACACGGAAACCAATGTCGTAAAGAGAGGCCGCCTGATCGAATTTCACCCGATAGGCAGAACGACATTTTCTGGGGCCGACGTTCCACGAACCCCCTCTAAGTACTCGTTTATTACTATCTCCATCGGTTATCCAGGGGGTAGCATCGCTTGGCGCTCCTTCATAATTATCGTGCCAACAATCGAGACACCATTCCCTGACATTACCATGCAGATCGTACAGTCCAAAGGCATTGGCAACTTGAAAGCTGCCGACTGGGGTTGTTTCTCTGCGATCGCCTCCTTTTGGCCCGGCACCATAGGAACCTTGGCTACAAATTTTTCCCATATATTCCCAATCCACCCCCGAATAGTTGGCGAGATCGGTGGTAATCGTTTCCCCAAAATGAAAAGGTGTGAGGGTATGGGCGCGGCAAGCATATTCCCACTCAGCTTCGCTGGGTAATCGGCAGGCCGATCCCGTCTGCTGCGATAATCGGGCGCAAAATTCTCTGGCATCATACCAAGACACTTGTTCGATCGGTCGGTTGTCCCCCTGAAAATGAGCCGGATTGGGGTTGAGATCTTGCTTGACTTTAGGTAAAGCGGCGACTGAGTGCCATTGCGCTTGGGTGACCGGATATTTGCCCATCCAGAAGGGTTTGACCGTGACGAGATGCTGGGGACTTTGGGAAGGATGCCATCCCTCTTCTGTCTGCGGCGCTCCCATGCAGAAAGTCCCCCCAGGAATAGCAACCATCTCTAGAATAATGCCTTGTCCTAACGCTTCTAGACGATCTTGAGCAGAACTGCGATCGCGCTCCTTTTCTTGACCTCGCTCGTTAACGGCAACCACCTCGAATTCAAAGCTTGATAGGTTGGACATGAGGATGATAACAGAAAACTCCCTTCCTCATAATCAAACCATAGGTTGGTTCACCTGTTGTTTGAGGAGGGCATTCTCTAGCACTTGCTCGATGCGATCGCACGGGATGAATTCCATCTGGGTTCGCACCTCTTTGGGCACATCTACCAGATCTTTCTCATTCGGTTTGGGCAAGATCACTCGTTCGATTCCAGCGCGATGGGCGGCTAAGACTTTTTCTCTGACTCCGCCAATGGGCAGGACTTCGCCACTGAGGTCGATCTCGCCCGTCATAGCCGTATCCGTCCGCACTGGCTGGCTCATCAACAAAGAGGCGATCGCTACTACCATCGTCACTCCGGCAGAAGGGCCATCTTTAGGAATTGCACCCGACGGAACGTGGATGTGCAAACCGTTGTCCTTGAAGGCACGAGCCTCAATCCCCAGAGTCTCAGCATTAGACCAGACGTAGGAACAAGCAATCTGAGCCGATTCTTGCATCACTTCCCCCAGTTGACCCGTTAGCCTCAAATTTTCTCCTTGAGGGAGTAAAACTGCCTCGACAAAGAGGATTTCTCCCCCTTGTAGCGTCCAGGCTAGACCCGTGGCTACGCCGGGTTTGGAAACTTTACGCCTTTCTTCTCGCAAATAGGGGGGAAGGCCGAGCAGTTCTTCGAGTTGTTCTCGCTCGATGATGGTTGACTCGGTTTCGCCATTGGCATAGCGGACGGCAATTTTTCGACATAGCGCTCCGAGTTGCTGTTCGAGCTTGCGTACTCCTGCCTCGCGGGTATAGGATTCAATAATCTGACGCAGGGTTTGGGGCGATAGCTGTAGGGCATTAGCTGGCAATCCGGCTTTGTCAATCTGTCGAGGTAAGAGATACTGCTGGGCGATCGCCAGTTTTTCCTCTTCAGAGTAACCGGACAGTTCGATAATTTCTAGCCGATCCAATAGGGGCGCAGGCACGCGGGATAAGTCGTTAGCCGTCCCGATAAAGAGGACTTGGGAGAGATCGAAGTCCAGATCCAGGTATAAATCTCGGAAACTGTGGTTTTGTTGCGGGTCGAGGATTTCTAATAAAACCGATGCGGGATCGCCGCGATAGTCCATGCCGACTTTATCGAGTTCGTCGAGCATAATGACTGGATTTTTGACTCCTGCTCGATGCAAAGCTTGTACAATGCGACCTGGCATAGCACCGATGTAGGTGCGGCGGTGACCGCGCAATTCTGCTTCATCTCGCAATCCGCCGAGACTGATGCGCTCGAAGGGACGGCCCAAAGCGCGAGCGATCGAGCGGCCCAAACTGGTTTTACCGACTCCTGGCGGCCCAGCAAAGCAGAGAACAGTACCGACCGTATAGCTTTGAGAGGAGAAAGAGAGTTCTTCAAGACCTTCTTGTTCCCTTATCTGTTTGTTTTGCGCCTGCGCCATTCGTTTGAGCTTGAAAGTGGCTAGGTGTTCGATAATGCGCTCTTTGATTTTCGTCAGTCCGTAGTGGTCGGCATCTAGTACCTCTGTGGCATTGGGCAAATCGAGATTGTCCTCAACCGTCTTGCTCCACGGCATCTCTAACAGCCAGTCGAGATAGGTACGAATGACTCCCCCTTCTGCCGAGGCACTGCCAATCCGTTCCAAGCGAGCTAATTCGCGTTTTGCTTGCTTCTCGGCGGGTTCTGGGAAATGGGCTGCTGCTAGGCGCGAGCGCAACTCTTCAATTTCCTTGCTTTCGGGATCGACTTCGCCGAGTTCTTCGTGGATTTTCTTGAGTTGTTGCCGCAGGAAGAATTCCTTCTGCTGCTGGTCGATTTCCTTTTTGGTTTCTCCCAAAATTTCGCTACGCAGGCGCTGAACTTCTATCTCTTGCTGCAAATCCGCTAGCACTTGTCGCAAAAGCGACTCTAAGTTGTCTTGCTCTAACAAGGCCTGCATTTTCGGGACTTCCTGCTGGAGCAAAATAGCAGTCTGATAAGCTAGCTGGGCTGGATTGTTACTATTGAGCAAAACTGCCAGGACTTCTTCTGGAAAGTTAGGATTGAGGAAGGCAGCTTCTTGCCAGAGAGATTTCAAGGCACTGGTGAGGGCTTCTATAGTCTGCTGTTGACTACCCGACGCGATCGCAGTTTCTGTCGTCAGGTTGGGCAGTCGTTCAAATTTGACGACGTAAGTCGGGGTACTTTGCAAGAGTTGCTTGATCCGAACTCGCTCTTGACCTTCAACGATAAGCTGAACCGGCCCGGCGGGCAGTCGAATCATTTTGTGGACTACTGTCAAAGTAGCGATGGGATAGAGTTCTTCCAAGCTCTCAATTTCCGCCTTGTCGTTCTGTTCGAGTCTGGGAAACGCTTCTGGTAGCACCGAGGCAATAATCAGTTGCTTTTTCTCGCTCACCATGACTGACTCAGCTACCGCTACAGAACGCGATCGTCCTGCTACAATTGGCAAGGTAATCCCCGGTAGTAAGACGATGTTGCGTAGAGGAAGCATTAAACCTGTTTCCAGCTTTTCTTTCGGCTTGAGGGATAGAGGCATAAAGGGAAACATAAAATCTCCCAATCCCATAGCTATAGGGGTGGTTTTATCTTAATCTTAGGAATTTCTGAGTTCCATTGGGGATCGCTAAACCGTACTCATTCCAGCCTAATTGCCTAACCTTTAACAGCTATGCAGCTATGCAGCTATGCAGGAGTAGAGACGTTGCACTGCAACGTCTCTACAAGAGTTCAGTAGTAAATATTTTCCATTCTCCCTTGTCCCCCCGTCTCCCCGTCCCTTTTTGTTATTGCAGGCGATCAAGGGTACGATACTGAATGGCTTCTGCGACGTGCTGACTTTTCAACACTTCATCTCCAGCTAAATCGGCGATCGTTCGCGAGACTTTTAAAATTCGATCCATAGCCCTTGCAGACAGTCCGAGTTTGCGAATGGCCGCTTCTAACAAATTGCAACTGATCTCATCTAACTTACAAAAACGCCGTAGATGGGGCGATCGCATTTCTGCGTTGCAGCGCACGGTTGGCTCGTCTTGAAAGCGATTTTGGGCGCGATCGCGGGCAGTCATGACTCTTTCTCTAACGGTTGGCGAATCTTCTCCTGTTTCCTGTCTGGTCATTTCTTCGGGTTTGAGGCGATTGACTGCCACTTGTAAATCAATGCGATCGAGCAAAGGGCCTGAAAGTTTTGCCCAATATTGTTCTCTTGTCCTGGGCGAACAGCTACACTGTTGGATCGGATCGCCAAAATAGCCGCAGGGACAGGGATTAGTACTAGCAATTAGGGTAAACTGGGCGGGGAAAGCTACTGATTGACGGGTGCGAGAAATAGAAACGTAACCATCTTCTAAAGGCTGGCGCAAGAATTCTAAAACATTGCGCTTAAATTCCGTGAGTTCGTCGAGAAAAAGTATACCTCTGTGAGCTAAAGATATCTCGCCAGGACGGGGAAAACTGCCTCCTCCAACTAACGAGGGCCCGGAAGCGGAGTGATGGGGACTGCGAAAGGGGCGTTCTTTAATCAAAGATCCTCTCTCTTTCAACAAACCGGCCACTGAATGAATCTGAGAGACTTCTAGGGACTCACAGAAGGATAAAGGGGGTAAAATTCCAGGCAAACGCTTAGCTAGCATCGTCTTTCCGCTTCCTGGAGGCCCGACGAAGATCAGATTGTGTCCGCCTGCGGCAGCAATTTCTAGGGCGCGACGAGCATGGGTTTGTCCTTTGACATCTCTCAAATCAGGAGTATTTAAGTGCGATCGCGCAAATTCTGCCTTAACATCGAAGGCGATGGGTTGATGATTTTCGGGCTGACTGAGAAAATCTGCTACTTCTGAAAGATGCTTAAATCCATACACGGAGATTCCCTTAACGACTGCCGCTTCTTGAGCGTTGTCAGCAGGGACGACTAATCCTTGAATTCCCAAACGTTGTGCTGCTGCGGCAATGGGTAAAACGCCTGCCACGGAACGCAAACTGCCATCCAAGGAGACTTCGCCCAGAAATAGATAATCCCCCAATAACTGGGCCTCAACCTGTTCTGAGGCGGCTAAAATGCCGATGCTGA
>CAYTUO010000015.1:0-5288 GCA_964441015.1 uncultured Pleurocapsa sp. | reverse complement strand
AGATCGAAAATTGGCCCTTCTTTTCGTAAATCGGCAGGAGCGAGGTTAACCACAATTTTGCGGACTGGAAAGGCAAATCCGGCATTTTTCAAGGCAGCTTTGACTCTTTCTTTGGATTCTTGGACTGCTGCGTCGGGCAATCCCACTAGCGCTATCCCTGGCAGTCCACCAGAAACATCGACTTCTACTGCCACTTTAACCGCATCAATGCCGACAATTGAGGCACTCCAAACCCTTGCTAACATTACACTTTACCCGTCTACTAACCGTCAGTCTAATGTTAGTATTCCCACGCGATCGGATTATTTAGCTATTGTTTGAGAATTTCAAGTTAATAACAGAACTGTAAAGTAGTCCAAATAGCAAGAATTAATACCAATCCCCAGATAATAAATACTAACTTGAAACTTTTAGTAAAGTTAAACGGCAGGAGAGATACTTTAGTAATTAGAGGATTTGCGGAATCAGCGTTCAGCCGGCTTGGGCATTGTTCTGAGAAAGAACGGTTAAGTAGGCAAGCAATGTTAGTCACGCGCCCACCTAATCGGAATTCAAGAAAACTTTCAGGCGTTGCAAAGAAAATCTGACCTGAATCTACGGAAGGTCGCAAGATAATTGAGGAAATCTGAACCATAATCGCTAGCATGAGAAGCCCTCCCATCAGCCAGCGTGTCAACCCTTTAACCAATAAGAGGCGCTGTATGAAGAGAGCTATCAGGGGAATGAGCAATAGATTCACAGAGGTAACATGATACCTTGCTCCCCACGCAGCATCTCCATGCCAGAAGTCAAGCCTACTGTAGAGAGCTAGGTGTAAACTCAAGTTGAAAATTCCAGCAACCAAATACCACTGGATGTAAGGCGAAATTCTCTTCCAGAGAACAATTCCTAAAACCAAACAAGGCAATAGTAATGGGTCATAGATGAAAATACTTTTTGCTGGTGAGAATAGTGCCCCTAAAATCCCGACGTGCGGTGGATTGATGAAGGGATAATTGGCAGGCAACTCAGGCAACCCTGAAAAAATCGGATCGGTATTCAACTGCTTCACGCCCAAGCTAGCCCCAGTAGTCCAAAAAACACCAAAGCGAATATAGTCGAATACTCGTCCTACTAAAGCAAGAGGCATAAAGCCAACTATCCATAATCCAGCAACCTTGAGAATCTTGAACTTATCGCGACTTTGATAAGCAATACAGCCCACCAGAAAAAGGAATACGGTCAACACATGAATAACACTGGTCTGTCGGATCAGGAGGGCAGCACCTAGCGCTAGTCCACTGAGGATGGCAAACAGAGAATGTCCGCTCTTTTGCTATCAGTTATTTCCTGAAAAATTTGGTAGTACTGCTCAGCACAACGGGACCAGCACCAATGCTGCCGTGCGAAAGCAGCCACCTGCGGTCTTAATTCAGATAAAGTAGAAGGTTCTAGCAGAAGGTACTCAATTTTCTCAGCCCATCGTTCAACGGTGTTTGGTGCCTCTATCTCTTCTGAGAACATCAAGTACTTGGCGGAGCTATAAGCTTCAGCCGTTTCAGAACCTACCATGACTGGCGTGCCACAAGCCATTGCTTCTTGGACAACTAGAGGAAATCCCTCGCCCTTGCTCGGTAAGACTAATAGATCGGCAGATTGGTAAATTGGCGTGAGTTGGATGCCACGGCGATCGCGAAAAACTGCCACATTTGGCAACTCCCACAACGCTGGATCGAGAGAACCCCATCCGGCAAAAGCCCAATGTACAGATTGAAAACGTTGGGCTAACTGTTGGAGGATGGGAAGTCCTTTTTTTTTCAACGAAGCGACCGACAAATAGAAACACGGGTTTTTCTAGGGGTAATCCCAACTCGTGACGAATGCTCTGGCGTTGTTGTTTTTGTGCGGGAAAAAATGTTTCAGTATCTACGCCATTGGGAATCATCAAGGTAGAGTGTCGAAAGCGAGTTTTAGATGAAAAATATTTTTGGACTACCTCACTAATGAACACAACCTGATGGGCATTTCTCAGAACAAAACAGCCTAAAGTTTGATTGAGAAAAGAAAGAAGTCCTCGAAATAGAGGACTCTTATAAGGGATAAAACCAATATGCTGAGTAATTACCAAAGGTTTTTTCTGTATCTGAGCAAAAAGAAAGGCAGCGAGATTGCTCAGATACAAGTAATCATGTAAATGGATAACATCAGCCGAGCGGATAGCTTGCCACAGTTTTAACAAAGATGGCAAACTCCATAAAGGATAAGGAATCCGAATTTTATTTTCAATCCAATTAGATGCCTTCATGGGCAAACAACAAAGTCCTGGGATTCCCATTGGATGCGGATCGACATTGCTTGCCATCCAGGTAATTTCTACTTGTCCTTCTCGCGTTAAATATTGGGCGAGTTTACCTGCTACTATTTCGATTCCGCCTCGATGTTCGGGATAATAGTGCGTCACTAGCAATATTTTGATTTTTTTGCCTTTTTGATAAGACATTTATCTAATATTTATTAAGGATTTTATTAGTTTTTTATTGGCAAGATTATTAACTACTTAAAACTCCAGTTTTGATGCATAAAAAAGTTATAAATAGTACAAGCTGCTATGATAATAAAACTTGAAAATAAATACCAGATTTTCAAAATATCAACCAAAATATACATAAATATCAAGTTAATTCCAAAAGTGGTTAACATAACACTATAATATTTCCATAATTCTTTTAAAAAATGCCTTGAATTAGTTCTAAAAGTAAAGTATTTATTGAGACAAAATCCGATAAAATTACCTAATATAAACACTATGATAAATGAAATTAAATAGTGAAAGTTTAAAACAGTTGTTAATACATAAAGAGAAATTAAATTAAGACAAGCGCAGAATCCACCAACTATAATGAATTTTAAGAAGTTTCTTCGAGTTCTGCCGATTTTTAGTTTCATTTAGATAATAGGTTTTAATTGTATTTTGGAAGTTCAACATATTTACGTTAATATGGCTTTTGAGCTATTACTATTAGTTGATCTCCAAAATTAGTTATTTTTAAACAATTGTTAGCAATATTCATTAAAGTTAAAAAGAATACCGATTGTGTAAGATTACTTCTACAGCGTATATAGTTTTCGTCTTCAACTTTAGCTACTCGCTTGGGACTAAATTTGGATAGAAAATTCAACCATTCTCTAAGGTAGATAGAAAAAGACCATTGTTTCAGTACATTAAATCCAGCAGTTTGTAAAGCTTGCTGCATTCCTAATTGAGTAAAAAAGATAAGGTGTTCGGGAGGATTAACAGTAAGTGCGTGCTTTTGCAAAAGGCGTATTGATAATCCATAGCGATGAGGTGTTCCAATACAAATTACTCCACCAGGTTTAAGTAAACGGAAAGTCTCATTAAGAACAGATTCGACATCATTAAGATGTTCAATCACATCCCAAAGTGTAATTCCTGAAAAAGATTCTGAAGGAAGAGAAACTTTAAGAATATCTGTACTATATACAACTGCATCAGAGTTGTGTCTAGCTATATTTGCAGCTTCGGGATTCCATTCAATCCCTGTAAGCTTTGACCAACCTAATTTTTTAGCAAAAGTAAGAAATTGTCCAGAACCACAACCGATATCAAGTAAAGAGCCTTTATTAGAATATTTTTCCGTAAATTCCAAAGCTTGCTTCCATACATCCCAAATATGTTTGTGAGAGTTAGGACTATCAATCCAGCATAGTCTAGAACCTAATTCTTCTTCTTCATTATTTTTGTAAAATACTTCAAGTTCAGTGGACGAGGGAGTAGGGTAAACATACAAAGACTTGCAATCATAGCAATGAAAATGATTATAGTTAAATTTAACAAATGCTAATTTAGCATTCTTACTGTTGCAAAGTGGACAAGTTGGATGATTCATAGCTTCCTTTTCTTTTTGAAAATAAACGTTACTTAGATTTGCCGATCTAGCTATGTGTTTAGCTTTTTTTACTGCAATTTCAGATATTTCAACACCTAAAATCGAATCAACCAAAGGAGCTATTTTTATTTCTAAACTCCCATCACCTGAGCCTAAACTAAGTATCTGACGATGAGGTAAAAAGCATATTTATTTTAACAGGAAATGATGTATTTTTCGACGTACTTCAGTAAAGATTGCAGAATCAAAAATTTTTTCTTCTTGATGTTCATAAAAGTAATCATGATATTCATCTTCTTTTATTTTTTTCCCTCCATATAATAGTTGGTATTTTCACTCATCGTGACTAGATTCCGGTTCGTTGTCACCCATCCCAACCCTACTGATGCCACTTTTAATTTGTTTTTTGTTTTTGGTGTTTTCATCGCATTTTCAGAGAAGTCTTGCTTTCTATTGTCTAAGAAATAATCTGACTTTTCTTAACTCGGAATAGTTAATAAATCTATAACAAATATCTGTCCATCATCATAAATTATTTTCCTATTCTCGCCAAGTTTTTTTAAGTTATCTTGAAAATCCAACGTATATTGAACTTCATTTCTAACCCAAGGATGAAGTTCTAGAATTTTATTAGGTTTAACCCAAGGATAAATTTCCGAACCAAGTTTGTCTATCCAATATCTTCTTGAAAATCCAGTTCCATTTTTATAAGCATAGGCTACATATCGAATTGATTGGGAAGTTAGATAGTTACTTAATACTTCACTTCCCTGAAATAAAGGCATACCCGGTGGGGGACTAGCTGCCCCTGGCACGTCTACGATAAAGATTTGATTTCGCTTAAAATCCAAGAGAAAAGGTTTATTCAATCTGGTTAAAATAATTTCGCCAGGTGGGATGGATTGTTGCAGTTTTAGATATTGATCGCTCTCTTGTGGCTTTGCTACTAACGGTACATTAGCTAATCCTAACTTAATATTATTAATATGATTGGTATAATATTTGATAGGATTTGCCCAATTTCCGCCACTGACGATGAGGATACCAATAACAAATATTCCAAGAAATTGAGCAATAGATTGATAAGATTGTTTCTGAATTCGCTCTCGAACTTCTATTTGAGTAATAATCAAAATTATCAGAATGATTATAGCTGCATAAACAAAGGGAAAAGTATAACGCGCACTACGTCCTCCCGTCCCCACAATGATACTAAAGACTCCAAAACAAACACTGATGAGAAACGCTAAAGAAGCTTTGCGTTCGTGAGACTGCCAAGCTTTCCAAGGGCGCAATTGAAGATAAGCAATAATTAGTAAAAACAATACTATATGAGTGACTTCAAGGAGCGATCTAATAATTAACTTAATTCCTCTGAAAGTAAAAATCTCGCTGGATGGT
>CAYTUO010000014.1:11153-24826 GCA_964441015.1 uncultured Pleurocapsa sp. | reverse complement strand
TTGATATTGCCATTCTTGACTAGTTCATCTGTTCTGACAAAGTTGACATGCTCCCGGAAAATTCTCTCTTTCTTGACCACGTCACAACTCCGCGTCAGTCAATTTTTGTGGTTGGTTCGGATATCTTAACTCACGTATTTTTAAGATTTTATTCTGATTATGGTGTTGGTTTATTTAGTTTTTTAGCTTATCTGAGTGCTGGTTTAGGAACTTATGCACTTTCAAGAAAATTTTTCCCTGTCAATACCAGTCTAGCTGCAACTTTAGTAATTATAAGTATGCCAGAATTTTGTTTTCAGGCTACATCTACTAAAAACGATATATTTACTGGGGCTGCGGCAGTTTTTTGTTTAGTAGCTGCTTATCGACTTCTAGAAAAATTAAGTTTCACTAATCTCGTTCTCATCATTTTAGGATTACTATTTGGATTTTCTGCGAAAACTACTTTTGTTGCTTTCCTTGTTCCCTTTACGATTATTTTTGGTTATTTATTTATCCAAAAACATGGTTTTTTTCAAATTATTAAAACTCTCATCCAAAATCGATTATATTTGCTGGGATTACTGATTTCTATCTTCATCCTGTCTCAAGTTTGGTTATTTGCTCATAATGCCATACAGTTTAATGATGTAACGGGAAGTGAAACTATCAAGATAACTAGTAAAAATTCTTTAAATTTAACATTTTTATTAGCTAATTTAACGAGATATCTGTTTCAAAGCATTCATTTATTTCCTTTTGATTCTATTTTGGGACGTTGGGTTGGATTCAAGGATATATATGAGTATTTAGAACAGATTTATAATACGCTTTTAAAACCAATTTTTCAAAATACAGGATTGGGATATAACCAAGGCAGTCCTTATCTCTTCTCTCTTAAAGCGATTCCCCATGAAGATTATTCTTGGTATGGGGTGGGAGGAATACTTTTTGTCCTTCCTTCAATTATAGTTGGTCTTTTTAGCAAAAAATCTTTTATTAAGGCTACCAGTTTTACCTTATTGTGCTTCATGCTTATTTTTAGTTATAAGCTTGTTTGGACTCCTTGGAATAATCGCTACGTTAGTCTATTTTTCGTGGCTTCAGGGGTTTGCGTTGCTTATTTTTTACAGTTTATCTTTGATCGAGTCAATAAACATTTATCAAAAATTATTATTTTCTTGTCTTTATTAATATTAATTTCCTCTTGTGCGCTGAATTCGGAAAAACCATTTTGTGGAATATCTATCAAGGAGTTCTTCAAATCTAATATATGGCTTCACACTGATTTAGGTCGGGACAGACTCTATTATGCTCGAAAATATTATAGGGATAATCGTGTGAATGAGTTTAAGAATCGAGTACCTGAAGGATCTAAGGTTGCTCTAGTCGCTAGGGACAATAGCTGGATCTACCACTTCTATTTAGGTAGACCTGAAGTAAAAATTAAACCAATTAGTTTAGGTGATCTATCACAAAATCTTACTTTATACGACTATGTTCTATGTCTTGATATTAATTGTGAAGCTGACTCTATTCAAATTCCTTATAAAATTCTTTGGCAGAGCGATGAAAGCTCACGTAAAGTAGCAAAAATTATCAAAAAAATTCCTAATTAAATCAAACTCAACAGCAATTTATTGATCGCATATTTTTTAACGGACAGCGCTTGTTAAAAGTATTGCGATCACTGTAGTTAATTAAAGTTAAGTATGGATGAAACATTAGCTGGAAGCGCTATTGAATTAAGTAACTCGACCATTGCTCTTTCTTCGCAAAACTAACTTCCCGTTGAAGTAGTCGCCAAGTTTTTCCCTCAATTTGTCGTTGCAAGTAAAGATCGAAACGATTGTTCGATCGCCTCACTTGTTGGCGCGGCAGTGTCAAAGTTAAATTGTAAGTTCCTTTCAGATGATAGGCGGCTAAATTACTAACGACGACAGGTTCTATTTTCTTGACGGTTATTTGACTAATTTCCAACTCTGGACGGGAGGCGTTTAGCTGTTCGCTGAGACGTTGTTGGGTTTGATTAAGTTCAAACGCGATCGCTTTTTGGATGATTTCTCCATCCGGTGCAAATTCTAGGGGGGGAGTAGGAGTGCTACAGGCGGTTAACAAGACAATTAAGATTCCCGCGACGATTGACTTGTACCATCGATTGTTCATCGGTTGCTCCCTATCGGGCGATCGACAGACTCATATTCTCTAATCTTCTTTGCAATTTTTTTTTGCCCAAAGCTGCTAACTTAGTTATTGTTGTGTTGCTCCAAATCTTAATATAAGGCAACTGCAATGGAAGAGATCCTCACTCTAAAATCCCTCCTGCTTCAAGGCAATATTGCAGCAGCCTTAGCAATTGTCGAAGAACTCGAAGAAATGAGTCGCGACGATAAAGTCAACAATATTCGCAGCTATGCCAAGATACTACTCTTACATCTCATCAAACAGCAAGCCGAAAACCGCACGACTCGTTCTTGGGATGTTTCCATTCGCAACTGCGTGCGAGAAATTCAAATTAAGAATAAACGACGTAAAGCAGGAGGGTACTACCTGACTTCTGAAGAACTGCGCTCAGTTTTAGAAGAAGCTTATCCTGCTGCACTTGATGCTGCTTCCTTAGAGGTAGATGAAGGATATTACACTCCAGAGGAACTAGAAGCGAAAATCAACTGCGAAGAAATTTTGAATAACGCTTTAACTTTGATTTCATCAACAGTTTAATTGAATGTTACTCCTAATTTTGTCATTTTTCAGTTTTCTGATTAGCTGGTTGACTGTTGCCTTTATCAAGCAACGCCTTAGCCAACAATTACTCGATATTCCCAACGATCGCAGTTCCCACACTCAACCCACTCCCAGAGGAGGCGGACTCGGTTTTATTCTCGCCTTTGCCCTGATTAGCACTATTGCGGCTGCGATCGGCATAATGCCCCAGTCTGAATTATACTTATGGCTGGTCTTGATTCCTTTAGCCGTTATCGGGATTTGGGACGATCGCCAGGGAGTTACGGCTGGAGTTCGCTATTTGGTGCAACTAACGGCTGCTGGTATTGCGATCGCGGGCTTCGGTTCTTTTCCGATTCCAGGGTTAGAAAATTTCGGGATGGTCGGTCAAATGATGGCGATCGCTCTGAGCGTTATCGGCATGACTGCCCTAATTAACTTTTATAATTTTATGGACGGTCTAGATGGTTTGGTTGCTGGTTGTAGTGCTGTCCAACTCGGTTTTCTTGCCATCTACCTCGATCGCCCTTTCTTCTGGCTTTTGGTGGCTGCTCTGCTGGGCTTTTTATGGTGGAACTGGTCTCCCGCTAAAATCTTCATGGGCGACGTTGGCAGTACAGTGTTAGGAGCAACTGTCGCGATCGCCTTACTCCAAGAACCTAGTAACCTCACCCAAGCTTGGTCGGCCCTAGCTGTCACCTTACCCCTCGTCGGCGATGCCATCTACACGCTCTTTCGCCGCTTAATCCGTCGAGAAAATATCTTCAAAGCACATCGCAGTCATCTGTATCAAAGACTACAGCAATCTGGTTGGTCTCATGCTAGAGTTGCCACCTTATACATTGGGATCAATGGATTAGTTGCCCTCAGCATTAGTCTTTTTGGAAAAGCAGGAGCTTGGAGCAGTTTAATTCTCATAATGCTCGCTATTATTTTCGCTGAAATTTATCTGCAATCTTTTCAGAAGATAACCGAATCGAGAATAGCTAAGCCTATCATCAACATTCTACGAATTATCAGCGATCGCTAAGTCGATACCTATTTTTCCCTTACTTTATATCTATGAAGGCAAACGCTCAAAGTTTTGTCAAAAACTATACAATTTAAAATCTGTCTATCTTGCCTGTCAACCTTTTTTACTGTACCCTCACTATTGGAAAGAATTTAATGTGTGGGGAGTGGTATGCACAAGCGCTTGTTGGATTGGCTCTATGACTTTTATCATTCTTTATCCAGAACTAACAAACGTTTGTTACTAATGGTTACCGATGCTATCGTCTGTTTTGTATCGATAGCTGGTGCTTTTTCTCTGCGCGACTCGGTGCTGCCAACCCCAGAAATTTTTACCTACTCCGCGCAAATTATCTTTCTGATCGCGATTAAACTGCTGATCTTTCGTCTGAAAGGACTATACCGTCCAATCGTGCGCTATACCGACTTGGAATTTCTCTCGACTGCTACTCAATCTGTTCTAGTCAGTTCGGGAATTTTAGTCTTTTTAGCATATTTACGAGGATTTTGGCCCCTACCTCGCTCAATTCTGCTGATTGATGCCTTACTAACGCTAGTATTGATTATCTCCACGAGAATACTAATTCGCTCTCTATTTGGCAAACTGCTCTCCCACATCAACAGTGCTGAAGTTTGTCAGCAGGTGGTTATTTACGGCGCAGGCGTATCCGGTTCGCAACTCGCTCGTGCTTTAGCTCAAGAACCGACCTATCAAATCGTTGCTTTCATTGACGACAATCCCGAACTCCAGCAACAAGTGATTCAGAGCATTAAAGTATACTCGCCAACAGATTTATACAAATTGTGGGCGCAGCGTCCTTTTAATGCCGTTGTCCTAGCCATGCCGGCCCTAGACGCAGTGAGAAGACGCGAAATTATCGAAAAACTAGAAACTTTACCCGTTAGCGTCAAGACGATTCCACCTCTGAGGCAACTTTTGTCAGGACAAGTGTCAATTAGTCAAATTCGCAACATTGATGTGGCTGACTTGCTAGGAAGAGAAGAAGTGCTTCCCTATCCTGAATTATTAGGACTCAATGTCATTGGCAAATCAGTTTTAGTGACAGGGGCCGGCGGTTCGATTGGTTCTGAGTTATGTCGTCAGGTTGCTCAGCTAAAACCAAAATGCTTAATCCTATACGAACTCAATGAGTTTGCCCTTTATAATATTGACCTCGAACTCGCTGAAAAATATCCCGGCCTCAACCGAGTAGCCTATTTAGGAAACGTCACAAATAAAGACTATTTTGAGCAAATCGTCAGAAAACACGCAGTCGATACAATCTATCATGCCGCAGCTTACAAGCACGTTCCGTTAGTAGAAGCCAATGCTGCCCAAGGCGTTTATAACAATGTTTTCGGAACCATGATAGCAGCCCAGTGCGCGATCGCCTGTTCGGTATCCAACTTTGTCTTGATTTCTACCGATAAAGCGGTACGTCCCACTAATATCATGGGCGCGAGTAAACGGGTAGCTGAGTTGATTATACAAGCCTTAGCCGAACAACCCAATACACCCACCTGCTTTGCTATTGTTAGATTCGGTAACGTATTGGATAGTAGCGGTTCAGTCGTCCCCCGTTTCCGCCAACAAATCGCTCAAGGCAAGCCCATCACCGTCACTCATCCTGAGATTACCCGTTACTTCATGTCGATTCCTGAAGCCGTTCGTTTAGTGATGCAAGCGGGAGCAATGGCAAGTGGCGGCGAGATTTTCTTGTTGGAGATGGGAGAACCTGTGCGAATTTACGATCTAGCCGTGCAGATGATTCGCCTTAGCGGATTAGAACCAGATCGAGATATAGAAATTAGATTTACGGGATTAAGACCCGGAGAAAAACTCTATGAAGAGTTACTGATTGATGGAGACAATGTTAGACCCACTAAACACCCTAAAATTTTTTGCGCCAATGAGAGAAAAATTGACTGGGATATTTTAAAAATCTCTTTGGAAGACCTAGCGGAGATCGTTCAAACCTATAATCGCCAAGAGTTAGTCAGATACCTAAAGCGACTCGTGCCAGAATATAAACCTTCGCCAAGACAAGCGAGCAGAGAAGTTGTCCTTGACTCTCTGATTAAACCTGGTAGAATGAGTTCCTAAAACCACAATAAAGAAAAGTTTCTTAATAAAGTTGGACTCTCGCAACGATCGCCAAGATACGATTTGGTATCTAGATAAGGTTCTATTTATCATTGCTTGTACTTATCTAGTTCTAGTCATCGCCTGGCTAGTCAGTCAAGACAAGTTGAGAATTCCTTTTGTTTCTAAGCCCCAAACTCCTTCTCTAGCTCAAAAGAAAGAAATTTCGCCTTCAGATGCCGAGTTTATCGCCTACCTGGAGCGATCCCTAGAAACAATCGAGCGCAAAGCGAAAGCGGAACGGGAAAAGCCTTCTACTACAGCACCAGCAGCGTCCGTCGTTGCCATCCCTCAGACTGCTATCTCTAGTACTTCTCCTGCGCCACCTCAAAACGCGCCAACCATTATTGAAAAGATCTACGTTCCCGTTTACCCACAAAGCCAATCGCCTCAATCATCTAGTGTAGCAGGATCTACATCCAATCCGAATCTCTCGACTTTGCCACCCCCTGCACTTCCATCCCCGCAAGCAACAGCCTCCCCCTCTAAACCTTCAGGATTGATCCCAAAATCTAATTTATCGCCTTTGTCAGACCCTGGTTCCTCACCTAAGATAGAAAAGGCTGGCTTAACTCTTGTGGGTTTGCTGGAATCGAGCGATCGCTCCTCTGCTTTGTTTAGTATTAACGGTACGACAAGACGGATTGCACCAGGCGAAGCGATCGCAACGAGCGGTTGGACGTTAGTATCGATACAGGATCGAATTGCGATCGTTTATTCCAATGGCAAAACTCGCTCCCTTGAGGTAGGACAGGGATTTTGAAAAAGTTAATGATTTGAAAATCGCTATATAACTGACCTAGAATCACTAATAATTAACAATGAGCAATGGGTTTATTTGATGATGTTAGTCGGTTTCTCGAAACTCGGCTAGAGGAGTTTTTACGGAACAATCCTCATTTGGAGTTACAAGCGCTTTTGGAACAACTGCGAGAACAAGAACAAGACACGAAAAGATTAATTTCCGATCTAGAACGGCAAAAACAGCGCCTAGAAACTGAAATTCTTGCTGTTGCCGAAGATATAAAAACATGGCACTTCAGAATCGATAAGGCAAAAGCGGCTGGAAGATTAGATTTGGCACAAGCGGCGCAAGAAAGAGAGGCAGCTTTGCTCCGTCAAGGCAATCAGCTTTGGGGACAAATGGAAGGAGCTAAAAAACGCATTCTCCAGTCTCAAGAACTGTTGCGTCAAATCCAGCAAAGAAAGCAAGAAGTACAAGCCAAAGCTGATCGAGCTAAAGCACAAAGCACTTCTAATTGGGATACGATTGGTTGGGATCGAGGAGAAAGCTACAGTAGCTACAGTAGAACAGCCGATCCCCTAGACGCGCAATTCCAGCGCTGGGAAATGGAGGAAGAACTAGAGCGGATGAAGCGAGATCTCGGTCGATGAAAGCCATCAAGGTGTAACGGACTTTGAATAAAATAGAGAAATCAGAGGTGTGTTTAAGATTCTTCTATGAATTTAACTGTTGAGATTGAACAGGAAGAAGATGGACGCTGGATTGCTGCTGATTTCCTCGCTCAGTTAGTGACGCTTGCCCCCGAAGAGATTGTCTATGCCGATGAAGCGGGGATGGATAGTCGAGACCAGTATGACTATGGCTATAGTGAAGGCGGCGGGCTGCGAGGTATGGTACTTGCCTCCCTATTCTCCTGACCTCAACAAGATTGAGCATTTTTGGTCATGGCTCAAGAGCCGTATTCGCAAGAGCTTGGATGAGTTTGATACGCTGCGAGAAGCGATGGAATATGTTCTCAAGGCAGCGTCCTAACCTTAGTGGCGACTGCTATATTTCTTTTCTTCCTAGAGTCCTAGAAGAGCGCTACAATGCCGGGATGAATCCCAACCCGCTTGGCAAATTCAACTACAGCATCCTTCGATTTTAACCTGGGTAGTTCCGCTTCATACTGCGGCGGAATTAAAAACTCTCGTGCCCAGAGGTCTGCTTCCTCTTCTTGCTGTGAGGGCAGTTTTACTCCTCCATCCCACTCATCCAAGAAAATATCCTTCTTGTCATGAAGCAGAATGTGAGCCGCTTCGTGGAAGAAGGTAAACCAGAAGCGGTCGTTCTGCTTGCCATAGAGCGATAGCTGAATCATCGCCTTATGGGGATTGAGCCACCGAGCCATCCCGCTCACGTGCGCCCGTGGAATTGACGGGACCAGCACAAATACCACCCCCGCTTCCCAGCAGAGCTTCTCCATTGCCGGTCGGAACTCCTGCGGTTCTAACTCCGTGAGCGTGCGAATCTGCCGCACGGCCTTCTCAAATTTCGACTTATTGTACTTCGGGCAATCGAGCCGTTCGGAAATAATTTCCCCTTGCCGAATCCATACCGCGATCGCTCCTACATCACTTTGAGCCTCTCGCGTTCGACGGAAGGCACACTCCATCCCAACATAAAAGGTTCGCCAGTCATCTGGTGACGCGACGCCAAAGAAGTGCAGCAGTTCTTTGACGATGCCAGGTTTATTCTTAGCATCGATTCGACGTTTTGGGATTACCCCTTGCTGCATCAGCTCCTTTACTGGCAGCTCATCTAACCAAGGGGTCCAGGTTTTCAAACGCTCTTGCTCCTCCATCTTGGCAAGTTGAGCGCGGTACTGAGCCTCTCGGTTAAGCCAGAATCCAGCAGTACTCCCTAGAACCCGTTCTAACTTAAGTGCCGTTTCCTCATTGATCGGTGCTTTGCCGTTAATCAGTTGGCTTATGTGTTTTGTCGTGTACCCCAGACGCTCTGACAGTTGGGCCTGCGTCCAATCTCGCTCATCCAGCAGATCCACAATAGTATCACCTGGAGGAGAGACCCAATCAGGGGTAAAGGGGCGTGTAAGTTCAGTCATGATAGTCCCCTATAAAAACGATACAAACGCGAGTGACCTTCGACCAGTCAATACTTCCATCCTCGTTTTCAGGGATAGGAGTATTAGCTGGCTTGAAGACGAGTCGTTTCCCACCTTCTAGATCCACAGCAAACTCAGATGCGCGATCTCCTTTTAAAGAATGCGGTCGCCCTGACACCAGCTCCC
Source organism: uncultured Pleurocapsa sp. (assembly GCA_964441015.1). Taxonomy (GTDB): domain Bacteria; phylum Cyanobacteriota; class Cyanobacteriia; order Cyanobacteriales; family Microcystaceae; genus Hydrococcus. Next base: position 15,934 of record CAYTUO010000014.1, on the reverse strand, counting down.
GCACTGACCCCGCAGCAGCAAGGTCAGCAAGGCGAGAGCGAAGTTTACGAGCACACACTTGGCCCAATTTCTTTTGGGCTACCGATTGTTGCTCGCAAAGCTTCTGAAGTTTGCCGTCAGCGAAGGTAATGTCCATCAATAAAATTATATTTTAGTTTACCATTTTGGTAAACAATTTTTGTAACCGTTCAGGGGGGGTCGATGCAATAACGGAAGTTCCCCTTTGACAAATCGCTACAACTTGTGCGGTGAGCGAGTTAGGGACTGAGTGACCACACCTGATTCCTGGGGACATTTTTTACCTTGAAATGGCTGTACCTTTTGTTGTATATAGCCAAGAGCGATTCGGTTGTATCATGTGGCGTGACGATCACTAGTCCGCGCTCAGCTAGACTCGCGGACTAAAATGCCAATTTTTTAGTCATGTAGAAGAAAATAAGACACACAAAGAGTTTGAAGCGATTAAAATTGTTCACCCAATGTCTGATAACTGCCAAGTTTTCTGGGGTATTATCTTTTCTAATTGTTGAATCATCTTCATGAAAAGCGACATCCAAAATCCAATGTAACTGATTTTCAATACTCCAATGTCCGCGAATAATTCGAGAGAATTCTTTGGCAGATAAACTGAGACTGCTAATATAATATCTGCGTTCAATTGTCGTGAGTCTTCGATGGAAACGGAGCAGTTAGTGATTCTTGGTACTTGGCGGAGAGAATACAAAGAAGACGACAATATCAGTAATTGCCGACTCTATGAAGTTTTATTACTCGATGATAGCAATCGTCCTTTGCATACCGTCCCCTTGTCCTATGTGGCTAAAGGAGCCAACAACGCTAGCTTTTCGGCTGAATGGCAAAAATTAGTAGACGAGATAACTGCCTGCCATGCGATCGCTTCGGGAATAGCAGCCAGACCAAAGAACGCTCTGTTTAAGTCGTTGTGTGTTTTTGCCTTCACCCTTGCCCGTGAACTCGTTGGCAAAAAGCAGAAGTCGCCAGCTTGTCGAGTCGTATCGCATGAGTCGCCAACTTCTGAGAACTGGCGGCAATTCTTTGTCGGCTACGATGCTACTCTGAAAACTCAGGTGTGGGAAGGGTTACAGCCTACACTGCCCTTGATGGTTCCTGGGGAAACGACTGAGACTCCTGCCTTGCCTGCGTCGGTTGAGGAGTAGTTGGTGCTAGCCTTCTGTGTCTGTTCTCGATGGAGGAGGCAAGAAGACGTGGTACAATTAGTTGTACATAGTTTGGGGCGGTGAGCGATGGAAATTGTTAGCGCCAGTGAGGCTAGAGCTAATTTGTTTAGCCTAGTAGAGCAGGTCAATAAAGACCATTTACCACGAATAATTACTAGTAGAAAAGGTGATGCGGTTTTGCTATCTAAAGAAGATTGGGAAAGTTTACAAGAAACAATTTATTTGCAATCTATCCCTGGTTTAGTTGAATCAATCAGGGAAGCCGAGCAAGCTGATGATTGGGTATCAGAAGAAGATTTTTTGAAAGCCTTAGATGGAATGGAAAATTGAATTTAGTCGCTCTGCCCTCAAAGATGTCAAAAAGTTGAAAGCGGCTCATTTGGAAGCCAATGTTAAATCTTGGCTCTCAATTCTCAATCAGAATCCCTATGAACCCCCTTATGAAAAACTTTCGGGCAATCTAAAAGGCTATTATTCAAGACGAATCAACATTAAACATCGTCTTGTCTATTCAGTTAACGAGCAAACTAAAACCATTAAAGTTGTTTCAGTTTGGTCACATTATGAATAGGAATGTAATGACACATTCCTCTACAATTTTCATCAAAAAAGAACACCCCCTACAAGAGCCATCTGTGTTAGATTTCCAAGCAGATATTTATTTAATTATTAATTTAATCTCGCTAGACTTTAATTTTGATGAGGCATTAGAGTTCTTCGATAATTATGATGAGTTGGACAACCTTTCTCATGAAATAACCTTAAGCGATCGCGTTACTAAAGCAACTGGATTTAGTTTTGTCGAACAGCAAAAGCTTTATCAAACTCGAACTCGACGTGAAGTCGATCGCGTGACCAAGAAAAAAGTTTATTACAAAGAATGGCAAGAAACTTATGTTGCTATCGTTACTCAATTTGTTGCCAAATGCCAAAAGCTGACGGGAGATGCCCAACAAGATCGCGATCTCATCGAACGTTTTGAAAAGGAAGCAGTTGCCTTACAGAGAATTGGGAGTTCTCACGGACAAGTTCCCTCGCTTTTTGATTATTTTGACTTTGAAGGTAATTTCTATCTGATTCAGGAGTTAGTACGCGGTCAAACACTAATGGATGCCTTTATCGAGTTAGCACAGGAAGGATATGTCTTCTCGGAACGTAAAGCGGTCGAAATAATTGCCTCGTTATTAGAAATTCTAGAGCATATCCACGAGCAAGGGCTAATCCATCGAGACATTAAACCTCAGAATATCATCTTACGTTAGGGCCCAGTCTTTTTAATTGGATTGCCAAAGCCATACGCCCTCTACCCATTGGTGACAAGTTAAGGTTGTGTGCAATTTGTCAAGCACATGATTACAAATTGTTACGTCGCTCACCTATACTTTGCTAAGGCTTGCTCTTGAGACTTTTTTCAGTTGGCGATCACGCCCTCAACAACGCGATCGCCAACCCAGTAGACACTCAGATGAAAAATGACCGAGAGCGAGGCCATAGAAAGCAAAAGTCCCAAATACCAATAAGAGCAAGCGATTGAGAGTTTGATAAAGATTAGTCAACCCATGCTTGACAAATAGGATTTTGTCTTAACTTGTCACCAATGGGGGGCGAGTAACAACAAATTTTGGGCAAGAGAAGAATTTGACACATCAAGAGTGTCCTCAAACCCTTGCTATTTCGGAATTATCTTTGATTTCCTTCAATGCCAGGAGGCGGAATTGAACCGCCGACACGAGGATTTTCAGTCCTCTGCTCTACCAACTGAGCTATCCCGGCAACTTTTTTTAGTGTCTATCTAAATTAGCAAAATTAATAGTTTATTGCAAGTTTTAAAGGAAATTAATTTTATATAATATATGAACATATGTTCAGGTGTTATACTTTAAAGGTAACAGCCAATAGAAGGAGAAAATTATGGCAACCGTTACTTCCATGAAATGTGCTTGTGACACTTGTCTATGCGTTGTTTCCCTAGAAGATGCGATAGAAAAGAACGGCAAGTATTACTGCTGTGAAGCCTGTGCTAACGGTCATGTAAATGACAAAGGCTGCGGTCATCAAGGCTGTACTTGCGGCTAATGCTTCGATCGCGAATCGGGACTCAAAAACAATTCCATAAAATAGTTGCCTGAATCGCGATCGCTGTAATGTCTGTTTCCGGTTAACTCTTGCTGGTTGGTTTACCGACGTTTCCAGCCAAATCCGCTAGGCTAGATAAGAGTAGATAAATAAAATCATTATCAATTTTCAATGTCGGTTCAACTTTCTGCAAAAACTTCTTTCATAACTCCCACCTGCAACCCGCCCCATCCAATAGAAATCAACACCGTTGCACATCTTCAAGACACAATTCTGGAGACAGAAAAAGCGCAACGGATGGCGGAGTTTTTTAGCCTGTTGGGAGATCCTAACCGCCTGCGTATTCTTTCCCTATTAGCACAACAGGAACTCTGTGTTTGTGATTTGGCAGTAGCCTTGGAGATGAGCGAGTCGGCTGTTTCTCATCAACTGCGAACTTTACGCACAATGCGACTGGTCCGATATCACAAGGAAGGACGTAAAGTGTTCTATCAGCTTTGTGACCATCACGTCCTCGATCTGTATCGTTCCGTTGCCGAACATTTAGATGAATCTGCTGGCGAAGAGTAGGTTGGTCTATTCTCTCTATTACTCTCTTGGAGTGATGATTTTTGCTAAAAGAGAGCGAAGCGATCGCCCTCTCGATTGTCAACAAAGCAGGAACAGATCGAGCGTTACGCAGAAAGGCACTTACCGTTAAAAGAAAAAGAAATCTTTGTCTACTCAATCGAAATCGAATCGATAGCTGTAGATGGAGAAAACATCCCACTAGACACACAAATCTTAACAGCTTATTTCAGCGAACCAGCGTTCCCTTTTGAAATTGAAGAATGGGCAAAAACCTGGATAGATGCTGGTTACAGAGTACTGGGTAAAGACCTAGTTCAACACCAGAAACTCAATCTCGATAAGCGCATTTTCGAGACAGTCTGGGAATTGCTACCAGTTCGAGAATACGAATTTTAAGCAAACCATTGGCAAGCGAAAAACTCGCTTGCCATTTTATATTGATGCGCTCTCAAAAAAAAGCGAACTGCATATGCAGTTCGCTAATATTCTTTTCATTCGAGTCCTAAAACCACTTCAAAGGAACGAAAATATGACAACTATCAGAATTTCCCATCAAAAACAATACACATGTATTGCCAATAAAGCAATCCGCGACAACAGATTGTCTTACAAGGCAAGGGGAATTCATCACCTGTTGCTATAAGACGAAGTAATCTCTCCCCCTACCCCCTCTCAAAACCAATTCGCAAATCGCAAGTCGCAAGTCAGACTTGCAACTGTTTAATTCCTATCGAAGCGTGATCGTTCCATTCGATTAACAACTGTTCGGTTTGGTAAGCCAGCGCAGAAGCCGCAGAGAAAGAAAATGGAGCAAACAAATCCGGCGCAAGTCCCATGTCGGGATGTATGGGATCTTCACCGCGACGAGTTAGTAATAAGTGTAAGATACGAGCAGTTACCGCTTCCACTCCACTAACGATATTAAGTTCCCCCTCG
>CAYTUO010000014.1:0-11143 GCA_964441015.1 uncultured Pleurocapsa sp. | reverse complement strand
CGACAAGTCCAAAAACGGTTTGGATATCATCCCAAAACTTTAGCAATTTGGGCAGATGAAGGAAAGGTTCAGGCATTCTTCGGAGTGTCTGAGAAGCCTACACCATACCCGCTAGGGTTGGTGTAGGAGCGTCACAGGCTGACAACCTCTAGCAACTGGATAACTCTAATTTATGGCAGACTTGGAATTAATCGAGCGGCTTGTGCCGTTGTTGGAATTAGCGATCGCGTAAGCTTGGCGCTCTTCGTCATGAACCGACATTAAGATAAGGAGGAAACGATGGTTAATACTCACCGTTTTTCAGTAAAAGACTATCACGCGATTATTGATACTGGAATTTTAGAAGGAAAAAATGTTGAATTAATTAATGGAGAAATTATAGAGATGAGTCCAGAAAAACCCATTCATTCGGGATTGGGATGGAGAACGAGTAAATATCTCGATATGTTATTTGGGAAAGATTTTATTATTAGATCTGGACATCCTATAACTTTAGACGATTCCGAACCCTCTCCAGATATCGCGATCGCTCTGTTTGACGAAAATGGATATATAGACCGTCATCCAAATGCTCTCGATCTCCTCTTAGTGCTTGAAATATCCAACTCAACACTATCGTTCGATTTGGGAGAAAAGAAAAGAATCTATGCTCGAAACGGAATAAAGAACTACTGGGTTTTAGATGTGAATGGCAAATGTTTGTGGGTTTTTTCTAATCCTGAGAACGATCAATTTCTAACCGAAACGGTGGTAAGTGAAGGAGAATTAGAAATTCCAGAACTCTCAGGAATTAAAATAAATATTTCTCGAATTTTGAATTTTTAACTTTCTGGAGAATAACACAATGTCCAATACACCAATACAGATCGCGACTGACCTAAGCCAAGTCTTAGAGCGAATAGAGCAGAAAATAGATAAGCTTGATGAGAAGTTTGAGGCTAAGCTAGATACCCTTCAAAAAGACGTAACGGATTTAAAAGTCGGACAAACCAAGCTAGAGGGTGAACTCAAAGCACTTGAGGCGAAAGTAGACGGTATCGGCAGGCGGATAGACAATCAAGAATTTGTCAATCGTGGGATTGTGATCGGCTTAATTGTAACGATTATTGGCGGAGCCGCCAAGTTGTTTGGGTGGGTGGGCAATCCCTAGACTTTCATCTTTCTGGAGAATAACACAATGTCCAATACACCAATACAAATCGCGACTGACCTAAGCCAAGTCTTAGAGCGAATAGAGCAGAAGATAGATAAGCTTGATGAGAAGTTTGAGGCTAAGCTAGATAATCTACAGAAAGACGTAACGGATATCAAACTTGATTTGGCTACAACTAAAGTCGAATTAAAAGGAGATATTAAAGCTTTAGATGAAAAGCTTTCTGGGCAGATTAAGGCAGTTGATGAAAAGCTTTCTGGACAAGTCAAGGCACTTGACGAAAAAGTCATCGGATTGAGTAAACGAGTCGATAGCGTTGATTTTATCAATCGCGGCGTATTTGTCGCGTTGATTATTGCTATTTTAGGTGGGTTTGCCAAAATCTTTGGCTTTGTTGGCTCAAGTCCTTAAAGAGCATCTGCCATCTTCTCTCAATTGAGTTAGAGCAGTGACGTATGGTTAAACGATAAAACCGCACCTGTCTTTGTTGTCGCCACTGCTAACAATATCAGCTTGGCTACATATTTGGGAATGCTCTAAGAGGATGTTTGGAAACTCGCAGAAGTATAAAAAGAGTTAAGCCAGTCTAAGTAACATTAACCGAATCATGGCAATATAAATCAGAGCTTCAGAAGAAGCAGGCAATCGCTCATAGTCAACATTAAGTCGGCGACACCAGTGCAACCAGCCATAGGTACGTTCTACAGTCCAGCGTTTCGGCAGCTGTTCCGACATCAGTACACAAATTATAAAAGAAATTCATCTCAACTGAATTGCGATTGAGGCGATCATTTCTGCTGGCAATTACTTCTCGAACCCGACCGAGCGAAATTAAACGGATCAATTCTTGATAAAGAGGGTGATCGTCGGTTCGTCCCGACTCACGCTCGACCAGAATTAGATCGACTTCTTTTTGTTCGTAAAAAAAAATCTGTCGTTCAACAGAAGTATCTTGGTGTTTGCCGTCGGTTGAAACGCGGACGTAGCCGATCAATAAAGCCGACCCCAGTCCAGACAAAGCTTGTCGCAATTCGCCGAGATTGTAAACAATTATCGACATTTGCTTGTGATAAATTACCAGGACAATAATTTATCACAAATTCCAAAATTTTTGGTATTTTGTCAGAGGTTGTGCGTAATACTTAATTAAGTACCGATTTGAAATTCGACATTGCATCCACCTAAGCCGCAATAACCGTTTCTGCACTTTTCTAAATATTGTTGATGGTAGCCCTCTGCGTAGTAGAATTCGGGTGCATCGAGTATCTCAGTGGTAATCTGGCCATATTTGGCTGATTTTAGGGCTTTTTGATAAAGGTCTCGCGACGCTTCAGCTTGCTTTCTCTGTTCTTGTGAATAAACGTAAATCCCTGAACGGTATTGAGTCCCAGCATCGTTTCCCTGACGCATTCCTTGTGTGGGATCGTGATTTTCCCAGAACACTTTCAGAAGTTGTTCGTAACTGATAACTTTTGGATCGTAGACGACGCGAACGACTTCATTATGACCCGTCATCCCTGTACAAACCTCTTGATAGGTAGGATTTGCAGTAATTCCCGCCGCGTATCCAACTGCTGTCACAAAAACTCCCTCTAGCTGCCAGAATTTCCGTTCAGCACCCCAAAAACATCCCATGCCAAACATGGCCATTTCTAATCCATCGGGATAGGGGGGTTTGAGAGGATTGCCGTTGACGTAGTGATACGCTGGAACTGGAATGGGTTCCGAACGTCCGGGTAATGCCTCTTCGGGAGTGGGTAGGGTAAGCTTTTTACCAAATCCAAACAAAACCATAATCTTAAAATTTTTGGGCGATCTGTTTACGTAACTTAATATTGATTTTAACTGCCAAAAATGAGATTAGGCTGAGTTTCACCGGCTGTTTTTCTAGGATAGACACGAGCGATCGTATTTTTTAATTAGTCATGATGCAATACCTTACCCAACCCGATGAAATTAGCAAGGCAATTACGGACTACACTTCAGCGAGAATCCTTTGGTTAGATACAGAAATTGCCGATTATCAAAGCAGTAGACCTAAGTTGTCGCTCATTCAGATTTTGGACGATTTAACTGATATTAAAGGCGATCGCGTCATTATTTTAGATCTTTTAGGGCGACCCAATCTCATCAATGAATTTATTGACAAGATCATGATTAATCCGGCGATTGAGAAAGTTTTTCATAATGCCAACTATGACTGTCGATTCTTAGGTAAAAATAAAGCAGAAAATATCACTTGTACTTGGGAAATTGCCCAAGAAATTCCTTACTATATTTTGCCATTATCTAATTACAAACTTAGCACTTTAGCAGAAAACCTTTGTCATTTTGCTAACGTTGATAAAACCGAACAGGGAGGAAATTGGGGTCAACGTCCTTTGACTGATAAACAACTAGAATATGCAAAAATGGACCCTGTTTATGTAGCACAAGTTCATCATCGACTTCTACAGCTTGCTCAACGTATTCAAACTAATCCTGCCACAGAAAATATAGATGATCTTATCCTTCGTTATCGGCAAATCGAGCATCGCTGGAAGGTATTAGATACAGAATTAAAACATCTTAAAGAGCGGCTCAAACAGGCAATGGCGGCTCAAAATGTCTCAGAAATGAATGGATTTAAGTTATTGATACAGGAACGAAAATCTAAGAAAATTGCTTTTAATAATTTAGCCAAATTTGTACAAGAATCTGGGATTGAATTAAATTTTCCAATTAGACTAACACAAGAGCTTCAGAAAGAAATGTCAGAGATAATTGAAAAATTACCTATAGAGGAAGAAGTCGAGACAGTTTTACAACTTAAAGTTAGCGAAGTAGCAGATGAAGATATCCCTTTTTAGGTTTTCAATCCTTAAACTAAACGATGCTTTATTGACTTTTATTTTGTTAATTAATTAAGAAAAATTAATCAATCTGTTTTTTTGTAAAGAATAACCAATCAATTTCTTTTTCACTATAAACTATTAAGGTAAGTAATAACCTTTTTTTAGATAAAAACGCGATTGTGCTTCGTGAACCTTCCAATAGCGAGTCCCGATTACCAGCAAGAGATGCTCTGCTCTGCTTTTGCGATCGCGCTTCTCAAAATTAATTGCTTGATTCTCCTCTGTAGAAACTTGAGTCAGTGAAAAACTCTCGTCAATAGACTTGGAGGTTTTAGGAATGGTTAATGTCATGCCCAATAATGGAGTACAAAGCTTACATATCTTCCCGCAATCTCAGCATCTTTTAGAACGCAGCGAAGTCCCCATCTATGCCTGTCACTTAACTGACGGCGAACTTTGGCACAGCTATCTGATGCGCGAACTAGAAATCTTAGGAATGCGAAACTTGGGTCGAGTCTATCGCAATCTTTCAGTAGCGCAGCTAGTCGAACACGCGCTTGCCAAAGGAGAAGGCATACTTGCTGACAACGGTGCCTTAGTGGTCGAAACCGGAAAATATACAGGTCGTTCTCCCAAAGATAAATTTATCGTTGACGAACCCAGTTCGCGAGACGAGATTGACTGGAATCAACACAACGTTCCTATCTCCGAAGAAAAATTCCAGCAATTGTATCAGCGCGTTCTCTCCTACGTTCAAGGTCGCGACCTCTATATTTTTGACGGTTATGTGGGAGCAGATCCCAAATATCGTTTTGGCGTTCGCGTTATTACAGAATTAGCCTTCCAAAATCTCTTTGCCCATCAGCTATTTCTGCGACCGACAACCGCAGAGCTATTAGAGCATAGCACTGATTTTACCGTCATTGCCGTACCCGGTTTGCAAGGCAACCCCGAAACAGATGGCATTAATAGCGAAGCCTTTATCATCCTGCACCTAGCGAAGAAAATTGTACTGATTGGGGGAACTCGCTACGCTGGCGAAATCAAGAAATCGATCTTCTCCCTGATGAACTACTTCATGACCAAGCAAAACGTGCTGCCGATGCATGGAGCAGCTAACATTGACAAACACGGTCATACCGCCCTATTTTTCGGCTTGTCGGGAACGGGCAAAACCACCTTATCCGCCGACTCAGAACGCAGCTTGATCGGAGACGACGAACACGGATGGTCTGATGAGGGCATTTTCAACTTTGAAGGCGGTTGCTATGCCAAAACCATTCGCCTGAGTGCTGAAAACGAGCCGCAGATTTGGTCGGCAATTCGCTTTGGGGCGTTGTTAGAGAATGTCATCCTAGACGCAGAAACTCGCATTCCAGACTACGACGATGATCGCCTGACAGAAAACACCAGGGCTGCATATCCGTTGCGCTACATTCCCAACTGCTCTCTCTCTGGCATTGGCACCCATCCCAAAACTATTATTTTCTTGACGGCTGATGCCTTTGGCGTGCTTCCTCCCATTGCCAAGCTGACAAAAGAACAGGCAATGTATCACTTCCTCTCCGGTTATACGAGCAAGTTAGCGGGGACGGAACGGGGCATTACTGCGCCTCAAGTCACTTTCTCCGCCTGTTTTGGTCAGGTCTTCTTCCCCATCTCGCCAACCGTTTATGCTGAAATGTTGGGCGAACGGTTAGAGCAACACCCAGAAACGAGCGTGTATTTAGTCAATACAGGTTGGTCGGGAGGGCCCTATGGAGTCGGTCATCGCATTTCTATCAAGCATACAAGAGCGATGGTATCGGCTGCTCTCAATGGAGAGTTAGATAAGGTTAACTATACGCCTCATCCGATTTTCAAGGTTTTAGTTCCTGAAATGGTACCAGCCGTACCGCATAAAATCCTAGATCCACAAAATACTTGGGACGATGCCGAAGCTTACGAGTTACAAGCGCAAGAATTAGCCCGTCGTTTTCTGGAAAACTTCAAGAAATTTGCTGATGCCCGTCGGGAAATTGTCGAAGCAGGGCCGAATGCTTGACTGGTGACTGGTGACTTATCAGTTATCAGTCAATCGATGAAAGGATTTTAGATGAAAGGATTTTGGATTGATTTAATAACCAGTCACCAGTCACCAGTCACCAGTCACTAATCACTGATCACCAGTCACCAATCACCGATCACCAATCACCAATCTTCTTGGCGACATCTTCTCGGACTGGCATAACTGATAAGCGATTGCCTCGTCGAACTAATAACAGTTCTTCTGGGGTGAAAGCCTGTTTAAGGAGATCCAGCGAGATAATTTTAGAAAACGCTTCTACAAATTCGACTTTAACAGTTTGCCATCGAGGGAATTCTGGTGTCGATTTTGGGTCGTAGTAGGGACTTTTGGGGTCAAATTGGCTGGGATCGATGATGCCACTTTCAACAATCCGCATCATACCTACAATACCGGGAGGTGTTGCATTGGAATGATAAAAGAAAGACAAGTCGCCCGCTTGCATTTGACGAAGAAAATTGCGAGCTTGATAGTTGCGAACACCATCCCATAACGTTTGACCATCTTGCTGAAGATTGGTAATGCTGTAGGCGGCAGGTTCTGATTTCATCAACCAATATTGCATGAGAAGGCAAGTATGCAGCTATGCAGCTATGCAGAAGGGAGAAGGCAGAAAGAAGGCGATCCCCCCTACCCCCCTTAGAAAGGGGGAAGGCAGAAGGGATGTTTAAGCTGACGTGCATTTAATGAGTGAGAACGCCAATCTCCTGTAAAGACGTTGCCGGCAACGTCTCTACTGTGACTAGATTTCCCTATTGTTGAATTTTGAATGCAAGAATTTTGAAGGCAAGAATTTTGAATTGTTTATCCATAGACTTTTTGGTAATACGCTTGGTATTCCTGAGATAGAAGGGGTTGCCACCAATCGCGGTTCTTGAGATACCATTCAATGGTGTGGCGCAATCCGCTTAAGAGGGTTTCTTGGGGAGTCCAACCTAATTCCTGTTTAATCTTTGTTGCATTGATCGCATAACGGCGATCATGTCCGGGACGATCTTTGACAAAGGTAATTAACTTTTTAGACGATCGCACGGGTAAATCTGGGGCTAACTCGTCCATCAATTCGCACAATAAATTGACCAGATCGATATTTTTGACTTCATTATTGCCTCCGATGTTGTAAGTTTCGCCTGGTTTGCTTTGATGAATAACTCTATCCAAAGCGCGACAATGATCGCCAACATACAACCAATCACGAACATTCTGACCATCACCGTATACTGGTAGAGGTTTGCCTAACAAAATGTTGATGCACATCAGGGGAATTAATTTTTCGGGGAAGTGGTAGGGGCCGTAGTTATTAGAACAATTGGTGATCAGGGTTGGCAGATTGTAAGTATGATAGTAGGCGCGGGCTAGATGATCGCTTCCGGCTTTCGAGGCCGAGTAGGGACTATTGGGGGCATAAGGCGTGGTTTCTCTGAAGGGTGGATCGTTGGGTTCGAGACTGCCATAGACTTCATCGGTAGAAACGTGGAGGAAACGGTAGGTTTCTGGTTTTCCTTTCTCTGTCCAATGGTGACGAAAAGTTTCTAGCAGGGTAAAAGTTCCGACGACATTGGTTTGAATAAAGGCATCGGGGCCTAAAATCGAGCGATCAACGTGGGATTCTGCGGCAAAATGGGCTATCGTGTCGATATTTTCTTCCCCTAGTAAGGTATCGATTAAAGTGCGATCGCAGATATCTCCGCGCACAAAACGAAAATTCTCTCGTTCTTTTAAGGAGGCTAGATTTTGGAGATTGCCTGCATAGGTGAGGGCATCAAGAACAACGACGCGATCGCGTCGATAATGGTTGCACCAATGATGAACGAAATTAGAACCAATAAAACCAGCACCACCTGTAATCAGCAATCGACGGGGTTCTCTTGATAAAGTTGGTTCTTGTTGAGAATTGGTCATTGTATCTAATTGAATTGAACGATCTGCTATTGTTTATTGAGTTGACTTTGGACTTGCTCAGCGCTCACTATTTACTGATAGCTCATCTTAGCTTCATGGTCTTCGATTCCCCATTCTTCATCCGAATAAAACTGCCTAGAAATATCTTCTACTTGTTTTTTAATCCTGCTGATTTCTGATGGTGTTAATCTTGTTTGCCAGTTCCATATATTTGACTGACTGTCGCGTTTTAGATGAAGGTCTTTATTTAGGTTGGCGCGGTCGTTTTTTTCAAGCTTACTATACTCTTTGATGCTTTTTTCTACTTTTTCTGAAAAATCTAAATTTAGATATTTAAAAATATTTTCAAAACTGGATATAGGATTTTTAGAAATATCTTCATGGCGTAAAAATAGCCAATCTGGATGTTTTTCTCGATAGTTATAGATCATATAGTGTATGAGTTTCCACAGAAGAGACGCTTGATCGATGATGTCATATTCTTTTTGAGCATAGGCTTTAATTTCTTCTGCAAAGGGAGATAAATGATCTTTCATTAATAATGGTTGTTCTAGAAAATGAGAAAAAGGAAACGTCCAATTTTTCACTTTAAGACTACCTGCAAATGCTGCCGGATGCCTAATCAAAACAACCATATCGAGATTAAATCTTGAGGCTAACCATTCTGCGGAAAATAAGGCAATGGGATCTTTTAAGAGAGGTCTATAGTGATAAAGTCTATATTTCCAAAATCGTTTGTAGTCTTGTAAAGCTTTGATAGCTTCTTGACGAGACTTAGCAGCTTGAAGTGCTTCTAATACATTGAATTTAAACTTAATAGTGTTGGCGATCGCTCGATACACTTGCGATTCATTTTCAGGAGATATATAGGTAAACCAATAATTAAATTTAGCACTACAAATCCCAACGCCTGGCCCAATTTCTAAGTTAAAAGGTTCGTGAATGTATACGACAGAAGGACACTGGGCTATCATTTTTCCAACCCAAGTAGATCCCGAACGATGGGAACCAGTGACCAGTATTGCTTTTTTGCTCATAGGTTAAATATCAATTGCTAATCGCCTTGTTTTTAGTAACTTTAAAGTACCCATAATCCTTAAAAAAATGATCAAACTAACTCAATATGCGAGTCATCGCCAATAAGTAATCGCAAGGCTTTTGGACGTTGTGGTGCAATTTCTAGTTTGGCACGCTGTCCGATCGCACTGTCCACAATGCGTTGGTGAATTCCAGTCACTACAGCATCTTGTAAAATCACGCTATGTTCGATATCTGCTTCGATGAGGGTAACGCGATCGGCGACGCTAGTATAGGGCCCGATAAAACAATTTTCTATATGACAATCGTTGCCAATAATCACGGGGCCGCGAATGGTACTGTTAATAATTTTAGAATTCGTCCCAATCTGAACTCGCCCGATAACCTGACTTTGAAAATCTACGACTCCCTCAACAGCAATATTTAAACAGGTATCTAAAATAATTCGATTAGCTTCTAGCAAATCATCTTTCTTTCCAGTATCAAGCCACCATCCCTGAAGTTGCAAAGCTTCTACGGGTTTTTCTCGTTCGATAAGCGCTTGAATTGCATCAGTAATTTCCAATTCTCCTCTTGCGGAAGGTTGGATAGACGCGATCGCACTGTGAATGGCATTAGAGAAAAAGTATATTCCCACCAAAGCTAAATTCGAGGGCGGATTTTTAGGTTTTTCGATCAACTGCAAGACGCGCCCTTTTTCATCCACTTTCGCCACGCCGCAAGCCGTGGGATTGGAAACTTTCCGCAAGAGAATTAATGCATCTAAATGTTGCTGATTGAAAGCCTCTAAAAAACCGTTGAGATTGTCTTGAATCAGGTTATCCCCCAAATACATGATGAAGGGAGAATCCCCTAAAAAAGATTGGGCAACTTTGACTGCATGAGCCAATCCTAGAGGATGATCTTGGAGAATGTAAGTAATCTGGGCACCAAAGCGATCGCCCTTGCCAGTTTTAGCTTGAATCTCCTCTCCCGTTTCTGGACTAATAATAATGCCGATATCCGTAATCCCTGCGGCGACAATCGCTTCAATTCCGTACCAGAGAATGGGTTTGTTCGCCACGGGAACCAATTGCTTTGCGCCTGTATGAGTGAGGGGACGCAATCTCGTTCCTTTACCGCCAGAGAGAATCAGTGCTTTCATAATGGTTGAGAATAGAGTTGTTTGAGCATCTGTCTGAGAGAGTCTCGCCAGTAGGGGGAATGAGTTCCCAAAACGGCTGAGATTTTTTTCCCCGAAAGGACTGAATAAGCAGGACGCTTAGCAGGGGTAGGATAGTCAGAGGTAGTAATGGGCATAACTTGCTCCACTTTTAGGGGAAAACCGAGTTGTTTTGCCTCTTCAAAGATAGCAATAGCAAAATCGTACCAACTAGCAACCCCACTATTGGTAAAGTGATAAATCCCTGTTGCTGAAGGCTCGTTTTTTTGTCCTAGTTGAGCGATCGCATCTGCAATATCTTTTGCCCAGGTAGGACTCCCCACTTGGTCAACGACGACTCGGATTTCTTCTCGTTCCTTGCCCAGACGCAGCATGGTTTTGACAAAGTTACTCTTCCCGTAAGTGCCGTAAACCCAAGCCGTTCTCAAAATTATATAAGACTGACAAGCTTGTCTAATGCCTTCTTCTCCCGCTAGTTTAGATTTGCCGTAGACACTGAGAGGATTGGTGCGATCGTCTTCAAGATAAGGCGTATTTTTCTGTCCGTCAAAGACATAATCAGTAGAAACGTGAAGTAGCGTTGCGCCTAATTTTTGGGCTTCTTGGGCCATGATAGTCGGCGCGATCGCATTAATCGCATGAGCTAATTCTAATTCTGTCTCTGCTTTGTCTACTGCTGTATAAGCAGCCGCATTGACGATTAGATCGGGTTTGGCATCAGCAATAACTTGACAAATGCTGGTTGGCTGTGTTAATTCCATCGTTTCGCGTCCAACCCCAATCACTTCTCCGAGGGGAGACAGCGTTTGTTTTAATTCTTGCCCTAGTTGTCCGTGTATTCCTGTTACTAAAATACGTTTAGTCATTAGTGATTGGTGATTGGTGATCGGTGATTGGTGATTGGTGAAGAGTGATTGGTGATTGGTGAAGAGTGATTGGTGAAGAGTGATTGGTGAAGAGTGATTGGTGAAGAGTGATTGGTGAAGAGT
>CAYTUO010000013.1:10300-25950 GCA_964441015.1 uncultured Pleurocapsa sp. | reverse complement strand
CCCCAATGAATTGGGAAGCCTACACTGTACCGTCAGGTCAGTGTAGGTAGTTCACCTCGACTCCGCCTGCCAAATCTGAATGGTTTTGTCGCGACTGCCACTGGCTAACAGTGTGCCATCGGGACTGAAAGCGATCGCGTAAACTGACTCTGAATGACCTCGCAGAGTCGCGATCGCGACTTTAGTATTTAAATTCCAGAGTTTGATAGTCTTGTCGGCACTCGCACTCGCTAGCGTCCTGCCATCGGGACTAAAGGCGACAGCAGCGATCGGTTCTAAATGTCCTTCCAGAGTGGCGATCGCCTGTTTGGTGTCTAAATCCCAAAGTTGAATCGTCTTGTCGCCACTCCCACTCGCTAGCGTCTGGCCATCAGGACTGAAGGCGATCCCATAAACCGACTCTGAATGTCCCCGCAGAGTCGCGAGTTCCTGCTTGCTGTCTAGATTCCAGAGTTTGATAGTTCTGTCAGCACTGCTACTCGCTAGCGTCCTGCCATCGGGACTGAAGGCGACAGAACCAATTGCCTCTGAATGCCCCTTAAGCGTAGCGAGTTCCTGCTTGCTATCTAAATTCCAGAGTTTAATCGTTTTGTCAGCACTGCCACTGGCTAGACTCTTGCCATCGGGACTGAAGGCGACAGTAATGACTGCATCTGAATGACCCCGCAGAGTCGCAATTGCCTTTTTTGTCTCTACATTCCAGAGTTTAATCGTTTTGTCCTCGCTGCCACTAACTAAGGTCTTGCCATCGGGACTGAAGGCAATGGAAACAACCCATTTTGAATGTCCCTTGAGGGTGGCGATCACTTTTTTTGTCTCTAGATTCCAAATGGCGATCATCGTGTCAAGATCCGCACTGGCTAATGTCTTGCCATCGGGACTGAAAATAACGGAATTGACCCACCCTAAATTCCCTGTTAGTTTGGCGATCGAAGTCGCTGTCTCCCAGGAAACTTGTTCTTCATCTGGAGAGACTGGTTCTTGATTCGAGGAGACTTGTTCTCGATCCGTAGAAACTTGCGAGGTTAGCGAACTAACAATACTCGACACGATTTTCACCCCTACATAACTCGCCAACCCTAACAGCAAAATAGCCGTCCCTGCCATTAAAGGCTTTTTGAATGTCTTATTGTGTCTAGGTAAAGGCGATGGCGGCAACTGAACTTGTAAATCGCTTAAAACTGCCTCTGCCGATTGATAGCGTTTCTCAAGATCTTTTTGTAACAACTTATTAAGAACCTTTCTTAATTGCTTGCTAATGGGATGTTTTAGATGCTGTCGCCAATTTTTCGTCCAACTATAACCGTGTTCCCTCCATAACTCCAAAGGATGAACCTTAGTTAGCAAATAAAAGCAAGTCGTCCCCAGACTGAATAAATCGCTCGCTGGATAGGCTTCCCCCGCCTGTATTTGTTCTAGGGGTGCATACCCGCCGGAACCAATTGCCGTTCCTGTAACAGTCGTCGCCTTCACCGTTCCCGACAACTGTTTAGAGACCCCGAAATCAATTAATACTAACTGTTCGCTCGTTCCTTGATAGGAAGCAGACTTGGGGGAAGTCCGACGCATAATATTTTCTGGCTTAATATCGCGGTGAATGACCCCGCGATCGTGGATAAACTGAAGAACGGGTAAAAGACTGAGTAATAGTCCCCGAATCTCGCTTTCACTCCAATTTTCCCGTTTTTCTAGTTCCTTTGCCAAATTCTGTCCGTCGATAAACTGCTGCACTAAATACAAATAGCCATCTTCTTCAAAATAGGCATACAATGTGGGAATCTGGGAATTTTCCTCGCCTAATTCTTGCAGTTGTCTTGCCTCTTGTTCAAATAATTGCACTGCTTTGTTCAAGGCCCATGTTTCTTGTGCTTTCGGTGCTAATTGTTTGACGACGCAGCGTTGATTTAGCTTATCGAGATCTTCTGCGAGATAAGTTTTCCCAAAACCTCCTCGACCAATCGGTTCGATAGTGCGATAGTGACCTCGCAACAGAGAGACGATTTTGGTGCCGCAAGTCTGGCAATAATTGACTCCATCGGGATTTAGGGGTTTAAGGCAATCAGGATTGAGGCAACAGAGCATAAGTGAGTGTCGCTCAGGGTTTTACTTGTATCATAATCTTTTGACTGATTGGCTATCGCTCGAATTTAAAATATTATCAAAGCTACGATGTAGTGCGAACATCTTGCTCTCGTGTTACTAAGGAGATTCTATATGCCACCACAGGTTGAAGAAAAAAGCATGGTTCCTACTATTATTGTGGGGATTGGGGGAACGGGTGCAGAAGTGTTGGCAAGAGTGAGAAGATTGGTGGAAGAAACCTATGGAAGTCTCAAGAATTTTCCCATTCTTAGTTTTTTAGTGGTTGATACGGATAAAGATTACAAAATTACTAATCCAGAAGCGGGAGGAACGCCGTTTAAAGATTACGAAAAACATTGGGCAAGAGTCGGCGGGAAGCAAGTCAGGGAAATGGTGGCAGATATGGAGAAATATCCCTGGATTCACCGTTGGTTTCCCAATGAATTAGAGAGAAATATTACCTCACTAGAAGCTGGTGCGGGACAAATTCGTGCTTGCGGACGGTTTGCTTTTTTCTGTAACTATCACGAAATTCAAAAGAAGTTTTTAGAAGCGGTTAAACGGATTAAAGGACAAGACAATTTTATGCTCGATCGCTACGGGATTAAAGTGAGTCCCAATGCGATTAATGTGTTTGTGACTGGTTCTCTTTCTGGCGGGACGGGAAGCGGCATGATCATCGATATGGGCTATTGTATCCGCAACTGGCTCAGAGGAGAAGGAAGTCCTTTAACTACTGCTATTGTACCTATGCCAGAGGCGTTTGCAGGAATTAGCGTGGGCGATCGCGTTTTGGCAAATGGCTATGCAGCGTTGATGGAATTAAGTTATTTTTCTGACTATCGCACGGAATATATCAGTCAATTTAGTAGCGGTTTAGTCGATGAAGTTCGTAGCAAATTACCCCCCTTTGATTTCACTTATTTAGTGGGTACAAAAAATGGAGAAAGTGATTTTAAATTAGACAAAATTAGAGAAATAATTGCTCAGAATATTTTCTTGGATCTCACATCCGATTTTGCCCCTCATAAGCGTTCGATTCGAGACAATATTAAAGGCGCTTGGGCACAAGCAGATCCAGGTGGAAGAGGCTATCCCAAACAATTTATGAGCTTTGGATTATCTACTCTCGAAATTCCTGTTGCTCAAATTCGTTATTCTTTGTCCTATCGGTTGGCACAAGATTTAGTCAATTGGTGGCTAAATGAGTCGGCTATTTTACCCGCGCAAATGATGGATTTAGTCCGAAGCGATATTCTCAAAAGAATGCGTTTAACTGAAGTGGAAATGTTAGCTGATTTATCAGCCGATAGGGATAGATCACTCATTGCTGTTGTCTCCGAATGGATTAATAGTATTCGCAACGAAATTACAACAGAAAATTGGCTGGAGTGTACGCAAAAAGGCATTAATATGATTGGTTCAGAGAAGGGAAAAATTCTCAAGTTTATTCATGAATATCTCCAGCCTAAAGTTGATGATTATCGTGCCGAACATTTTAACGAACTCAGTCCTGACGAGCGCGTTCATGGTGACTATCTCAAAAAGATTTATAACAACCGAGACAAGATTATTCAACGCGGAAGAAAAGCTTTAGAAGAAGAGTTATATCGCATTTTAGAAGATCGCACGCGAGGAACAAAATTTGCTGAAGATTTTATTTTTATAGTGCGACAGATTTTTACTAGTGCCGAAGAAAAATTCCGCCGCGAACAAGAAAAAGTTTGGTCGCACAATGAAACTACTCGCCAGAAACAATATGAAGCAGCTTTGGCAGAAATTAATGAATTTAAAGACAAATTTGGCATCTCTAAACAAGAGAAAATGGAGCAATATTGTGCCAATGCGTTGAGTGGATTAGAAGGGAGTTTGATTGCGACTATTCAACGGAAAACTCGTGCAGCAGGATTAGAAGTTATTGCACGACTGCAAGACCATTTAACTGATTTAGAAACTCGCTTAAATCGCCTCAAACAAAAGTTAATTCAAGCACGAGACTTATTTAAGCAAAAAGCAGACAATCAAGCTGATAGTGCGGATGCGCTAGTTATTAATGGCATAAAGCTTTACGATCGCCAGGAACTTAACATTCTTTATCAAGACTTAATCGAACAATTAGCGGGGGCAAATGATGGCAGTAAAACTCGTTATGAAATAGGCATGGATGCCACTTGTAGCACCCTAGCTGATGAGATTTTAAAAGCCACTAGCCCATTGTGGAAAGAAACCCGCGCTGCTGATGAAGTGATGCGCCTGTTCGAGCTAACAGAATTGCCAGATGTACGCGATGAAGACTTTCAAGAAATTATCTGCGATCGCGCTAAAGTAGTCTTTCAAAAAGCACCAGAAACCAGTAAATTTAAACGCGATTTAGCAGCGTGCGATCGCCTCATCAAAATCTTCACTGATGAACAAGAAGTTATTAGTAATATCCGCATTGCTTACAACAAATCTAAGCCCTTAATTTTACTCAATCAAGCCATTTTGCAAGGTAAAGATGCAGGATTTACCCCTGCAATTAATACCAATGTTGCTATTTTAGGCGGTCGCAACACTAGCAATCCAGCCGCTCAAAAAATACTTCCCAAACTGCAAGAATTTATCGGCAATGATGAAGATATTAAACCGCTAGGCGATCTCGAACGTCACCGCCTTGTTTTTGTTCAAGAAATCGGTGGTTTTTCTCTGCGCTGCATCGACGGAATGCAAGACTTACGACAATCTTATTTAGATTGGAAAGGAGAATTTATTACTGCCAAAAGAGCGCAGCAAGCAGGAGAACATCGAGATTTACCCATTCCCGTTCATCTCCAAAAAGAACCCCCATTTTGGGATATTTTCCCCGAAGATCCTACCGTCTTTAAACTAGTAATAGAAGCTCGCGCCTTGAAAGTGTTGCGTCAGGAAAACAATCGCGTTACCAATGAAAACGTAATTCGCTACGAAGTGAAGACGGCAACGGGGGTTAAAAAGATCGATATTGCTGCTAGTTGGGAAGAAGCAGAACAGGTTTTAGAAGTGAAAGCTTGTCGGAGCGATCGCTCCGAAATTCAACGTCAAGTAACGGCAAAATTGAATGCTGCTCAAACCAACGAACAAAAACAAGTTTTCTATAACCAACTGATAACTTATCTTCAGGAACGAGCGTTAGAATTGGAGAAACAAGGAGGCGAAGAAAGTCCAGAATATAAGCGAGAAGACAAAATTCTTTTGGACTTAATTAATACTTACAAATTGAATGTAGAGGCTACCCTATCTTTACCTGAACCTATCGATCTAATTGAGCGAACCTCTGCACCAACTCAAGTTTATCTTAGTAATCCAAATCGAAATTCCGCTCGCACTGACTCTGTTTCTGAACCAACCCATATTTTCTGTCACAATTGCGGTCATCGAAACCCAACAAGTTTTAATTTCTGTTCTAAATGCGGAACGCGCCTAATGAAAGATAGCTGATCAACTAAGGGTGCTGACGCGATTATATTGTTTTCATTTCATGATGGTTTAACTTTCATTTCCTACATCCACAAGATAGAGCTTTAATTGCTTGCCAACTGCTCTAGCTGCTCGTTCCATCGTGTTGAGAGTCACGGCTGTATTCTCTGGATCTAGAAGCCGATTGAGGGCGGCACGGCTAGTCTTCATTGCCTTAGCCATCTCGGTTTTACTTAGTCCTTTAGAAATCATCGCTTGAGAGATTTGCCAAGCTAAGACTCTTTTCAGGGCTACGGTATCGACTTCGGCAAGGATATTATCTTCTTCAAGTAGTTCGTCAAGAGAAGAACCAATATAGGGGTTACTGCTCATTTATGTGCCTCTAGTTTACGCTTTCGTTCTATAGCTAAATCTAAATCTTGCTTGGGTGTTTTCTGTGTTTTCTTGATGAATCCGTGCAGTAAAACCATCTGGCTATCATGGATGCAGAAAAAAACACGGGCGGTAAGTCCTTGAGGAAGATTGGTACGGACTTCAAACAGACTATTTCCCATAGGGCGACAGGTAGGCATTCCGACGGGCCAGCCGTATTCAACCGTTTTGATGTTTATACCGATTAAGCGACGCTCTTCTTGATTCAAGCTCTTGAGCCAATCGCGGACGGGTTCGGTACCTGCTTCAGTGCGATAAAACTTAGCAGGGATTCGTTTAGCTGTCATAAAGACCTTGTATCAAAAATGATACGTATTGTCAAGCAAAATCCCTTGCTTTCTAAGTCATTGCTTTAACCGAAGCTGGCAAAGTGGTACTTTGAGTTAATTTTAACCATTATTCAAAATAGTCTAAAGTTATCGTAACGGTCGCTGAAGTTGCTGCCCAAGGGCTTGTTCTGGGTTAATAGTTAAACTGAAAAAGTTCGATATTAAGCTTGATTGACTGTCCCCTGAAGTTAAAGGAGGAAAGAAAAGCCAACGACTTCTAGAAGGGAGCGAGTCTAGCGTTGAAGCATTTTGTGTCAACCAAATTAAAGGTAAAGTGGGACGCTCAGTAGTAGTCACTTCTTCTTGAGATTCAACGGATGCTAGGGTTTCCAAGACAACTCGATTGCCATGAACTAATCGAGTCCCTGCTGTCCAAAGCTTAACCTCTAGCTGACAGCGACTAGCATAAAAGTACAAAGACGCGGCCGCAATTACCGCTTGCTCAAAATTGGCTTCATCCCACCGAGAAGCGCTGTCTAGAGCAATGATAATATTCTGTCCCCCTGTGATGACTTCCAATTCACGAACTTTAAATTCATCAAAACGAGCGCTAGTGCGCCAGTGAATCAAACGAATAGGATCGCCGTAGCGGTAGGGACGTAAAGCTCTTGTAACGCCTTCTGTAGCAGTTTGGTAGATGCGATCGCTCTGAAATTTAGTACTCTCATCTTGTCCCAGGGAATCTATTAACGGGCAACTCGCCAGAGGCAAGACTTGCGGATAGACGATCGCTTTAGCAGGGACTTCCTGACTGCGGCGGCACCAAAATAATCCTAGAGGAGTGCCCGTTCTCAATTGTATCTCGTGCCATCGATACAGGCCCCGTCGCTGAGTTGTAATGTAATACACCCAATGATAAGTACTTTTCGGGGCAATAACTTCTACTGCGGTTTGCGTGGGTTGGGCGAGGACGTAGGGTAGGAGATCGTGTAGTTGTAGTAATGTTTTAGGAGCATTAGTAGGATTCTCAATTTCCAACTCAACCGTCAAGGTATCCCCCGCACTCACGGGTGTAAGGGGAAGGCGGCGAATTTTGAGATTTCGTAGCGATCGCACTGGTAAGATAGCTCCTAGCCCCAACAAAGCCAAGATCGTGCCGCTAAGGGCGTATAGCCATCCTGCCATTGTATTCGTGGCAGCCGCAAAAAAACACAAGGCGATTCCTGCCAATACTCCACCGCTATAAGCAGGAGCAACCCAATGGGTTTCTAACCATTCAGTTAATTTCATCTCTAAGATCCCTAAAGTGACTTAAGAATGCCATCTTCTAATTGATAAATGGCTGCCATAATACTATTTTCTTGATTGGCTAATAAAGAAGTTTTTACTTCCTGCAAATAGTCTAAAATTGCTTCTCGTAAAATTGGTTGCTCTACTTCTACGGTATGGTAATAATCCCAGAGATCCCAAATAATAATTCCTATCCCAACAATCGGATCGAGAAACTGTGCGCCTAAATTACTAGCCACTGAACCTCCGGTTTTTGCTGCTATTTTAGCACTCGCTTTTCCGGCCATCGAAGCAACAATTTTACTACTTATTTTCGTGACAGTTGGAATCGCTGCTTTAGCCACTAAATAAGAACTTCCACCCACTAAAACCTTCATAGATAAATTAGAAATATTCCCTTCCGTATCGGCGATCGTAATCGCAATATCATCGAGATAGCGCTCCCACCGCCCTTGAGGAATTTGATAGCTACTCCGAATAGCAGAAATATTATTTTCTAGATCGTTTAGATAGGATTCAGTCGTTTCTCTGGTGATTCTTTCTAGTTGAAGTTGTGCAATTTTCGGTCGGAGAACTCGTTTAGCAAATTCGGCTTGAAAATCTTCAGTTAATTTCTCGGCTACGGCTCGATTGGGAGAAGGATTATTCGTATCAATCCAATGGGTTACTGTTGAAGATAACCAGATAAAAGGAGCGCTAAACTCCATTTTTTTCTGATTGAAGTAATCGAAATACCAAGGTAAAAAGCTGCTATCAACACGAGTTATTAATTTATTAATCCAGTCATCTAACTCTGCTGAAGCGATATTTTTGGCATGAGTACGCGCATCCTGGATCGCTTTGATGATTGCTTGGTCTATTTCGGTTTGGTTAGGAATTGTCCTGTCTAGAACTACTACAGATTCAGTTTTTTGAGCTAAATTTTCAGGAGCGATCGCACGCGCAATAAAAAGACTTCCAATTAAAGGAATAATGACAATAAAAATCACCAAAAACCAGAGAAACGGCGTTAGCGATTTGATTAACTGAGTCCAAGCTTGTATGCGATCGGTTTTTTCAGTATAAGTTGGTTCTTGATCATTGGTCATTAGTTATTGGGAATGGGGGATGGGGAATTGGGAGTGTGGGAAGTGTGGGGAGTGTGGGAAGTGTGGGAAGTGTGGGAAGTGTGGGGAGTGTGGGGGGTGTGGGGAGACAAGGAAGTATTTCCCTTCTGCATAGCAGCATAGCAGCATAGCTGCCTTCTGATACAAGCCAACTTTTGCCTTGAGGACAACTAATCGCCTATAATAGAAGATTGGTCTGTACAAGCGTCTTTTCTAGAAACTTATTAGTGAAAACAACGCTAGGAATAAACTTTAAAGTCACTAGAGCATACTAAACTCTTGAAAATTTTTGAGGCGTTTATTAAACCCTAATTATTTATTATGGCAGAATCAATTCGCTTCCTCATGTGTGCCCCCGATCATTACGACGTAGATTACGTGATTAATCCGTGGATGGAGGGGAACATTCACAAATCTTCGCGCGATCGCGCAGTCGAACAGTGGCAAAAACTCTATCATGCGATCAAAGACAGGGCGATCGTCAATCTGGTAACTCCTCAAGTAGGTTGGCCCGATCTGGTCTTTACCGCCAACGCTGGTTTAGTCTTAGGCGATAACGTCGTCCTCAGTCGCTTTTTGCACAAAGAACGTCAAGGAGAAGAACCCTACTTCAAACAGTGGTTTGAGGAGAATGGTTACAAGGTTTACGAACTCCCCAAAGACTTGCCCTTTGAAGGCGCGGGAGATGCCCTTTTTGATCGCGAAGGACGCTGGTTATGGGCGGGATACGGCTTCCGTTCCGAACTCGACTCCCATCCTTACCTAGCTAAATGGCTAGATATTGAGGTGCTGTCCTTGCGCTTGGTGGACGAACGTTTCTATCACTTAGACACTTGCTTCTGTCCCCTGACAGGCGGCTATCTGCTTTACTATCCCCCTGCGTTTGATTCCTACTCCAACCGCTTGCTCGAACTGCGAATCCCCGCAGAAAAGCGAATTGCCCTCGAAGAACCCGATGCAGTCAATTTTGCTTGCAATGCGGTCAACATTAACTCAACCATCATTATGAACCAGGCGAGCGATCGCCTCAAAGAACGTCTGGCAGAGATTGGGTTTGAAGTGGTAGAAACTCCCCTGACGGAATTCCTCAAAGCAGGGGGTGCGGCGAAGTGCTTGACCTTGCGCGTTACCGAACCCGTTCTCGATTACGTCCATGCCAACGAACCCGTTGAGAGTCGCGTTATCCGACTAGAAGGACACCTGCTCGATGCGGGGATTATGAACCGAGCATTGGATTTGGTCGTCGAAAATGGCGGCAGTTTCAAGGTTCTCAATTTCAATCTCGGCATAGAAAGACAAAGCCCCTCGTTGGCTGAAGTTCGAGTCTCCACACCCTCTCACGAACTGATGGAAGACATCATGACTCAGTTGATCGAGATCGGTGCAGTGCCTCCACCCCAGGAAGTTTGCGATGTCAACACCGAAGTCGTGACTCAAGATGGGGTAGCGCCCGATGATTTCTACGTAACGACCATCTATCCCACCGAAGTCCGAGTTAATTGCGAGTGGGTGAAGGTACACGATCAGCGTATGGATGGGGCAATTGTGGTAGAGTCAACGCCGAACGGTCTTCTAGCTCGTTGCAAGTTACTGCGGGATCTCAAGAAAGGCGATCGCGTCATTGTCGGAGTTGAAGGCATTCGCAATCCTCGCAAACCCGAATCGCGCGAACAACGCAACAGCCAGCAGGAATTCGCTTTCATGTCGGGAGGAGTCTCCAGCGAACGGCGCGTTGAATTAGTTGTTGAACAAATTGCTTGGGAACTGCGTCAAATTCGCGACCAAGGTGGCAAGGTTGTCGTAACGTCAGGCCCAGTCGTCATTCACACTGGAGGCGCAAGTCATTTATCTCGCTTAATCCGCGAAGGATACGTCCACGCTCTCTTAGGCGGAAATGCGATCGCAGTTCACGATATCGAACAAGCACTGATGGGAACCTCTCTGGGAGTGGATATGCAACGAGGCATTCCAGTACGCGGCGGACATCGCCATCATCTCAAGGTCATTAATACCATTCGTCGTTATGGCAATATCGCCAATGCAGTCGAACAGGGCATTCTGACCAAAGGAGTCATGTATGAGTGCGTCAAGAATAACGTTCCCTTCTGTCTGGCGGGTTCGATTCGCGATGATGGCCCTTTACCGGATACCGAGATGGACTTAATCAAAGCACAAGAAGAATATGCGCGATTGCTGCAAGGGGCAGATATGATTTTAATGCTCTCCAGTATGCTGCACTCGATTGGAGTCGGCAATATGACCCCGGCTGGTGTGAAAATGGTCTGTGTAGATATTAATCCCGCCGTGGTGACGAAACTGAGCGATCGCGGTTCGGTCGAGTCGATCGGCATCGTGACCGATGTGGGATTATTCCTGAGCTTGTTAGTTCAGCAGTTGGATAAGTTAACTCGTCCTTATCATCTGGTGCAAACAGTTTAAAAAATATGGGTAGGCAATGCCTACCCATGACTGGTAAGTACCTAGACAGAATTAATTACACAGATTTTTTCTGTTCCCTGTTCCCTGTTTCCTGTTCCCTATTACAATGCTAAACATTTTTCTATCGTTGCCACCACAGACTTTGCCAAAGTGTTTAAGTCGTAACCGCCTTCGAGTCCAAAAAGAATGCGGCGAGTAATGTTCAACAGATAATCGGTAAATATGCCATAATCTTGCGGTTGCAAGGCTATTTCGGCTAAGGGATCGTCGTGATTGGCATCATAACCCGCACTCACAATTAATAAATCTGGTTGGAAATTTTTTAAAAAAGGAACGACTAAATTTTCAAAAGCGGGTTGATAGCTTTCTAAGGTACTGCCAGGTAACATAGGGATGTTAAGAACGTTATTGTATTTGCCGCGATCGCTGGCTTTTCCTGTTCCTGGATAACAAGGAGATTGATGGAGAGAACAATAAATAATATTAGGATTACTTTCTACGATCGCTTCAGTTCCATTGCCATGATGCACGTCCCAGTCGAGAATAGCTACTCGATTTACGTCAGGTTTTTTTAGGGCATAATAAGCTGCGATCGCGGCATTAGAAAACAGACAAAATCCCATTCCTGTCGCGCTTACTGCATGATGGCCGGGAGGACGCGCTAAAACAAAGGCAGGATTATTGGTGGCGAGTACTTTGTCAACTCCATCTAACCAAGCACTGACAGCTAATAAGGCAATATTATAGCTTCTAGGAGACACGGGAGTATCCATATCTATCGCGCCTCCACCCGCTTCTGCTAGGCGACGCACTTGGTCTATATATGTTTGAGTATGCACCGCTTGGATATAAGGCATTACCTCTCTGGTAGGGACAGGGGTTGGTAATTGCCATTCGAGTCGATCTGTCCAAGAAACCGTTTTTAAAGCTGCAACAATTGCTGTCAATCTTTCTGGTCTTTCTGGATGATAGCGTCCCGTATCATGCTTGAGAAATTCGTCTGAGTAAATAACTGGAAACATAGTCTATCAACTTACGAATGGCTAGCAGCAGAAATTAACTTTTCGATTGCTTGTTCCATGCGCTGAGTATGCGATCCTTGCCAATAAATTTGGCTACAACTTGTACAGCGATGAAACTCTTCAATTTCTCTGCGAATTTGAGGGGGGATTTGGTCGAGAATTAAGGCTTTGTCAACTTGTTTTATACTACCATTGCAACGGATGCACCTCTGAAATGGCTTAACAGAATCAAACAAGTCAAAACGTCGCAGGACTTCAAGAATTTGCTTTTCTGGGTTAGTTTCTCGGACATAGTAACCATAAGTCACTCTATTCCGCATTAATACGCCTTTATCGCGGGTTAGAAGAATTCTCTTTTCAGTTGCCGAAATTTCTGCTAATTCTGCATCTTCGTAGTCATTGCGGTAGAGAGTGTCGAACCCCAGCATCCGCAATAGAGACGCTAGCTTGCCTAAATGAACGTCCAAAACGAAGCGAATCAGGTTGGGTAGGGGAGGCTGAAGTTGAATGTCTGAAGAAATTTCAGCAGCAGTAGAGATAGGATGAATAATAATGCGATCGCCATCTTGAATGATATAAGAAAAATCAACCGCTTTCCCATTCACCACAATTGCATAAACTTCTGTATGAGGAACGCCTAATGCTTCGATCGCGTCTTTAATCGAGGGACGTTCTTTAAACTCGTGGGTAAAAATTACTCCCTTTTTATGTAGTGGAAGGAAGCGATAGAGTTCGGCTTTAAAGCAAAAAGTTGCTTGCGCCATAGGTAAGAAAAGGTTTTGGTTTGGAGCAATATTTAGTTTAATTTATTTTTTTCAATCTCGCACAGAGAAATATAAGAGAAAAATGCACATCAGCTTATGTTAACTAATTTTAAACAACAATTTATTGCTACAAGTGAAGCAAATATTAATGTGTTTATGTCCGGTAAAGGATTTCCTCTGTTACTTCTTCACGGCTATCCTCAAAATCATTTTATCTGGCACAAAATTGCTCCGCGTTTAATAGAAGATTTTACAGTTATTGTTACCGATTTGAGGGGATATGGAGATAGTTCTAAGCCAAAAGGGAAACCAGACCATAGCAATTATTCTAAGCGAGCGATCGCACGAGATCAGGTAGAAATTATGTCTCAATTAGGGTATGAAGAATTTTATCTTGTCGGTCACGATCGCGGTGCAAGAGTGGCTCATCGGTTGACTCTAGATTACCCTAAAAAAGTAAAAAAATTAGCAGTTCTAGATATTCTCCCTACCTACGATCTCTATAATACTACCGATAAAGAATTTGCTACTGCTTACTATCACTGGTTTTTTCTGATTCAACCCTATCCTCTACCTGAAACTTTAATTAGTGCTAATCCTGAATATTTTTTACGCCATTGTTTGCAATCCTGGAGTCAAGATTTTTCTGCTTTTACATCCGAAGCTTTAGCAGAATATATTCGTTGTTTTAGCGATTTTGCCACGATTCACGCTACTTGTGAAGACTATCGTGCTGCTGCCGCGATCGATTTGATTCATGATGAGTTAGATCTCACTAAAAAAATTCAGTGTCCTGTCCTAGTACTTTGGGGCAAAAAAGGAATTATTGGACAGAAATACAATGTCTTATCAACCTGGCAAAAAAGAGCCATTAATGTGAGAGGTATGGCTATCAATTGCGGTCATTTCTTACCCGAAGAAACACCCGAAGAAACTTATTTATTTCTTCGAGAATTTTTAGAGGACTAATAATAGACTTATAAAAAGATTTAAGATTCAGAACTCCCGATTGCTGCTTGTAGCCGAATCAACTTTTGTACGTTTCCAATTGTGGGATTTAATTCATAAGTCCGACGACGAGAATTGCTAAGATATGCTTGTTGTTCTTGTTCGATCATTTCTACATCTTGGCGCACCAAACCATCTAACATTTTTTTTGCCGAACCAAATAAACTATCTTTGATAAACCGACGAAACCAGACAGGTAATTTGTGTAAGCGCCAAAAAGCATTAAGTGAAGTAAAGTGAATTAAATAAGCGCGAGTATAAGTTTCATTTACAGGACAGAATAAACAATAAATTTTGAAATCTTTGCCCAACGTAGATACCCAGTGTGGATAAACATAACTGACATCTAAAGGTTCGGGGTGAAGACGGCGTAAAAACGGAAAAAATAATTGAGAAATTGACCAAATTTTATCAATTTTGTAATAGCTTTGTGCTTCATAACAAGCCTCTACTCGATTTTCGTTCGAGGATAAATCTTTTAAGGTAGCTGATGCCCAAGCTTGATAATTATTATGGAGATGTCCGTGATACATATCCATCAGGTTTTCTATTAAAAAAGAATAGTGTCCTTTACACTCAATAACCGAAACAGTAGCGATGTAATTAAGATGCTCCCATTCAGGAACTCCCATTGGTTGTAAATCGTCTTTCTTTAATTGAGCTATATCACCAGGAAATAACCAAATAAACCCATCCAATTCTTGAACCCGATAGCGATTAATTTGGCAGTTAGGTAACTTTTGATTTGAAGCAAGATAGGGAACATCAACACAATTTCCTTGTGCATTAAATCGCCATCCGTGATAAGCACATTCGAGTTCATTTCCAATAACTTGCCCGTGACTGAGTTTAACCTGTCGATGGGGACAGCGATCCTCAAGTGCATGAACTTTTCCTGTCTCATCCCGATAGAGAACGATCGCCTGATGCCATAACATTACACCAAGGGGTTTGTCTTTGACTTCGGTACTGCGTGCAACGACATACCAATGATTCGGGTTAATTCCACAGGTGCGAACATCAAGAAACTGGTTTGTTGGGGAGGAAACTTGCATCATTATGAAATGCGATCGCTCTCTTTTGTTAAGTCAATTTTGCTATAGAATATCGCAAAAAGAAAAGAAATGCGCGAACTCATCATGCCAAGTCAGTGGATAACCGTTGATGGGATAATTAAACAGGGACATCAAGTTGCTTCTGGCATAGCTAAAGATAGTCCTTATCCGGCAGGAACGATCGCCATGCAGATTCCTTTTTTTCAAAAACTGGGACTAGATTTGACTTCTTTCTTTCCAGCTACCTTAAATGTATCGATTAGTCCCCACACTTTCACTGTCAAACAACCCGAATATACATTCCGAAATGTCGAGTGGACTGCTAAACATCCTCCTGAAGATTTTTCATTTTCTCGCTGTCAAGTTTTATCTAACAATACTCGGTATAATGCCTTAATTTACTATCCCCATCCAGAAACAAAAATTACTCACTTCCAAGACAATTCTACCCTAGAAATTCTGGCTCCATTCATTTCTAATCTTAATTATGGCGACAGCCTTAAAATTGAAATCAATTCATTAGAAATATTAGTTAGAAAAGGAATAACCTCTTACAGTCGATCGCATTTCCTTTGATAGCTTAATTTCCAACTTGTGATCGCTTTTTGAGTATTCTCGTTTAGGCAGGGTTGTTTTATTCCAAATGGTAAAAAGACGCATCTCTAACACATGGCACGCACCCCCAAACTAAAATACGATCGCGGTACTTTAATACTGCATCCGCCACCGAGAGGAAAAGAGTGGATTA
>CAYTUO010000013.1:0-10290 GCA_964441015.1 uncultured Pleurocapsa sp. | reverse complement strand
TAATTTTGCCACCTGGGACGATCGCATCGAAAAATTTCGCGTCCCTGCCATTGATTATCGTCCTCTGATAGAAACGCTACAAGCAACAGGAATAGATTTTATTGACGAAGCAAAGGAATTCATACCCCTCGAACTCATCTCCAGTTTTGAGAGAGAACCCTATCCCCATCAACAGGAAGCATTATTAGCGTGGAAACAAGCGGGAAGAAAAGGGGTTGTCGTCCTTCCTACGGCGGCCGGAAAAACCTATCTGGCACAACTTGCCATGCAATCGACTCCGCGTACTACCCTCGTTCTCGTACCCACCCTAGACTTAATGCATCAGTGGTACGCACAAATGAAAGCGGCCTTTCCCGATGTGGAAGTAGGGTTACTCGGAGGGGGATCGCGCGATCGCACGCCTATCCTGATTGCCACCTACAACAGCGCGGCAATTCATTCAGAAGCGTTGGGAAATCAATATGCACTGCTGATTTTTGACGAATGCCACCATTTGCCTACAGATTTCTTTCGCAAAATTGCTGAAGACGCGATCGCACCCTATCGTCTCGGATTGACAGCAACTCCAGATCGCAGCGATGGAAGTCACAGGGAGTTGGATGCTCTCATTGGGCCGGTCGTCTATCGCAAAACGCCTCAAGAACTCTCTGGCGGTGCATTAGCAGAACATAAGGCCGTCCAAATTAAAGTTAAACTATCACAAAAAGAACGACAAAGATACGACCAAGCCATAAAAATTCGTAACGATTTTTTGCGTCAAGCAAATATTTCCCTCAGCAGTATCAATGGTTGGCAATTATTTGTCCAAGCGAGTGCGCGATCGAATTCAGGACGGCGTGCCATGCTAGCACATCGAGAAGCAAAAGAAATCGCTGCGGGAACCGATGCCAAATTGCGGGTTCTTACTGAGTTAATTTGCGAACACTATCCAGAATCCCTTCTCATTTTTACCAACGATAATGCAACGGTTTACCGCATCTCTGGCGAGTTTTTAATTCCTGCTATTACCCACCAAACCCCTGTCAAGGAACGCCACGAAATTCTGACACGCTTTCGCGAAGGAGACTACAAAACTTTAGTTACTTCTCACGTTCTCAACGAAGGGGTTGACGTACCCGATGCTCGTATCGCTATTATCTTATCGGGGACTGGTTCGGCACGGGAATACGTGCAGCGATTGGGAAGGGTATTGAGAAAAGGGAGCGATCGCCATAAATTAGCGATCCTATACGAAGTCGTGACAGAAGATACCAGCGAAGAGAGAACCTCAGAACGCAGGCGCGGTTCGGAAGATAAACAACACAAATCTACAGAAATGCCTGAATCTAAGCATAGACAATTATCGTTAGTTTACTCTCAATCTTCCGAGCAAATAAATACTGAAAGAACCTTTAAAGCTGCTGAGTCGTCAGTGCCGTGGAAAACAGAAGAATCAAAAAATAATTTGAACCCCGATTTCTAAAATTGATTACAATCATCGGTAAGTTAGTGGTAATGGTTAATAACTGATAGTGAGGTAAGTTTAACCAGCAAAAATAACAAGCTTCACATCATTTTTCCTAGATCGTGCTTTGGTGGCAAGAAAAAAATGGTTAGCTCTAGATTTGTCCGATCCCCCTAAAAACAGACAAATCGCACTAGCTCGACTAGCAGCAATACAGGTTGAAATTGACTTAGGGATTTTGATGTGATGCTAGAAAAATATCGCTCTGGGGATTCAGCATAGGCAGACCGTGATAGTGAGGATTCCCAAAGTCTGACTCAGAATTTCAGCAGTTTGTTAAAAATTTTGCTAGCAAGTGTTAATTTGCCTATGATTTTGGGAACTCTTAATTTAAAAATAAATCTAGAACTTTCAATCTGGTGTGAGTATTATGAAAATCTTGAGCAAACTGGGACAATACGGACTGCTAAGTTCAATGCTTTTGGGTGCCACCTTGTTGAGCGCAACAGACGTGCGAGCTAACGAATCTTCAACAACGGCTCCTGACTTACTAGAACAAATTAACCAATACAACAATCAAAACAATTCTCTCGACCAAATTACCAGCGTTTCTGAACTAAAAGACGTGGCTCCGACGGAGTGGGCTTACGAAGCGCTGCGAAGCTTGGTAGAACGTTACGGTTGTATTGTAGGGTATCGAGATCTCACCTATCGAGGCAACCGCGCCTTAACCCGTTGGGAATTTGCCGCAGGATTAAATGCCTGCATGAATACCATAGAACGTCTGATTCAAGAAAATGTAGCCGTCCTCAAAGAAGATATCGACACCCTCAAACGATTGGCACAAGAATTTGAAGCCGAACTAGCTGCTCTGGGAGGACGGGTTGATAATTTAGAAGGGCGCGTTGCCTTTTTGGAAGACCATCAGTTTTCAACCACCACCAAGTTAACCGGCGAAGTCGTTTTTGCCGTTGCTGCTGCATCAAACAACGGAGGAACCAACAATCAACCTGTCTTCCAAAATCGGGTGCGTTTATATCTAGAAACCAGCTTTACAGGGGAAGATGTTCTCTACACGGGATTAGCATCAGGAAATACTCCTCGTTTTGCCCTTCCCTCAAATCCGGCAGCCCTTCCAGGCGTTCCCACTGGCGAAGGAACCTTGACCTTCCAGGATTATGCAGACAATGATGTCGCTATAGACTTTCTGTCCTACTATTTCCCAGTAGGTGATTGGGCTGAAGTCTTCGTGACGGCTGCTGGTGGAGGCCCTAGAGACTATTTGCCCACGGCTGGCAACGATCCCATCGATGATGGAGGGGATGGAGGTTCCGGCCCTCTAGCGCTATTTAGCTCTCATAACTCTATTTACTACATTGGCGGTGGGGCTGGTGCAGGATTTAACCTTAAATTTGGCGATATCGTTACCCTGAGCGCCGGTTACCTAGCTGGGCCTTCCGATGCAGCGAGTCCAAGCGAAGGCGCGGGGATTTTTAATGGCGAGTACGGCGCACTAGGACAAGTTACAGTTACCCCGACTGAGAATCTGACCCTAGCTTTTACCTACGTCAACAGTTACCACAGCGAAGGAACACCAATCTTTAATTGGGGCTACACCAATATTAACGATGGTCTCTCAGGTGTTGTAGGAACGAGCTTTGCTAACTTCCCAGGCGGCACTTCCGCGAGAGTATCCGCTAACTCTTTTGGCCTTGAGGCTTCTTATCGGATTAGTCCCAAGTTTGTTGTCAGTGCTTGGGGAGGATATACCATTGCCAATATTCTGAATTCCAAGGTAGACGATGGAGAAATTTGGAACTATGCCCTGACTTTGGCTTTTCCTGATTTGTTGAAGGAAGGAAACTTAGGCGGTGTTATTGTGGGCGCTCAACCCTATTTAGGCAACCCTAAACAACTTGGGTTTAGCGCTTCCAATAACCTTCCCATCCACGTAGAGGCTTTCTATCGATATCAGATCAACGATAATATCTCGATTACTCCTGGAATCGTTTATCTGAATGCTCCTGACCAGCAAGACGAAGAGGACGCTATTATAGGAGTTTTGAGAACGACTTTTACGTTCTAAGGGATTGGGCAAAATTAGACGAGCAAATCCGCTTGAATAAGCTAGTGCGGGCATCCCCAGAAGCGAGCGAGACGCTCGCACTATTAATTAAACGGAACCGATCTGACGGATAATCTAATTAACTTTCCCCGATCGCCATGTCATGATGATTGTGGCGATCGCAACTATTCAATTCAACAAGGCAAGCACGACTATGACCACTCACTTCATCACCGCCGAAATCGATCTGCAAGACAATCCCATCAAGTTGCAAAAGGCAATTGAAGAAGAACTACAAAAGCGAGGAGAACCTCTACGTTGGGCAATTACTCGTATAGACAACGAAAAACAACAAGCTCAAGTTGAAGCAATTGTCACGGTGATTGGTGATTAGTGATTGGTGATTGGTGAGTGGTGATCGGTGACTGGTGAGAAGGTGAAGAGTGATTGGGAGTGTGGGGAGTGTGGGGAGTGTGGGGAGTGTGGGAAGACAAGGGGGATAAGGAAGAATCAATCCTTTCATCCAAAATCTAAAATCCTTTCATCAAATAACTGATAACTGCCTTCAATGACTAATAATCATCCTTATACAGTCGTTTTAATCGTCCCGACGGGGATTGGTGCGACCATTGGCGGTTATGCGGGAGATGCCCTGCCTGTGGCAAGAGCGATTTCTCAGATCTGCGATCGCTTGATTACTCATCCCAATGTCCTCAACGGCGCTCAACTCTATTGGTCTTTACCCAATACCCTGTATGTAGAAGGCTATGGATTAGATAAATTTGCTCGCTCACAATGGGGATTGCAACCCGTCCATCAAAACCGCATCGGATTAATTCTAGATAGCGCGATAGAGCCAGAGTTGCGCCTGCGACACCTACAAGTTGCCGATGCTACTAGAGCGACGTTAGGACTGAATCTCACTGACTACATTATTACTGATGCACCCTTGCAAGTCGAACTTCGCACGGCTCCATCGGGGGCAAGCTGGGGAACGATTGGCAATCCTGGCAGCTTGTTGCGGGCAGCCGAAACCTTGATTCACCAAGCACGAGCAGATGCGATCGCGATCGTCGCACGTTTTCCCGACGACTCCGAAAGTCTAGTTTTACAAAATTATCGACACGGTACAGGAGTCGATCCCCTAGCAGGGGCAGAAGCTGTTATATCCCATTTAATTGTTCGTCAGTTTCAAATCCCTGCCGCCCATGCGCCTGCCTTAATGCCCTTACCCCTCGATCCCCATTTATCCCCCCGCGCTGCTGCTGAAGAATTGGGCTATACGTTTCTTCCCTGCGTTTTAGTCGGACTTAGTCGTGCCCCTCAGTTTGTGACTCAAACTCGAAACTCTTTTCCTTCTCCAGAAACAATTTGGTCAGATCGAGTCGATGCTGTCGTCATTCCAGCAACTGCCTGCGGCGGTAGTGCTATTCTCAGTTTGAGTAACCAAAGAGCCATGATTATTGCTGTTGAAGAGAATTATACTCAGATGCAAGTCCCGCCAGAACCTCTAGGTATTAAAGCTATTAGGGTAAACTCTTATTTAGAGGCGTTAGGCGTGTTAGTCGCCCATCGTGCTGGAATTAGTACTGATTCCCTACGCCCTAACCTGTCGTCTTTGCATTGTTTATCTCAAACCCGTGACAGATCCTAATAATCTCGAAACAGAACCTTTGACGCGCACGCAAATCTTAGTGGTGATGGGAGTAACCGCAGTTCTTTTGCTGATTGTCGCTAAAGTCTGGCAAAAGCTGGGTTCTATTGCTCTTCTCAACGTTCAACTAAGTTCTAACGCTTTCTTGTGGGGAATCGGAGTCGCTGGGGGCATCATTGCTGCAAGTAGTATTATTTACCGCCTGTGGCCTGCTTATCGCCGCAGTGCTGATGCCTACCTAGAGTTAGTCATTAAACCGTTAATTTGGCCCGATCTAATTTGGTTGGGACTGTTACCTGGTTTAAGTGAAGAATTGCTCTTTCGAGGCGTAATGTTACCCGCCCTTGGATTAGATTTGACTGCTGTTATCTTTTCTAGTTTGTTATTTGGAATTCTTCATCTGAGCGGTTTTCAACAATGGCCTTACGTGGTTTGGGCAACCGTGGTAGGATTTGCTCTGGGCTACAGTGCTTTAGTGACAGGCAATCTGTTAGTTCCTATTGTGGCTCATATCCTAACGAATTTAGTTTCTAGTATTTTATGGAAGGCAGGAAAATCGGTCGGAATGCCTTCATCTGGTTAAAGACACAAGGGGACAGTTATCAGTTATCAGTTATCAGTCATCAGTCACCTTCTCACCAATCACCTTCTCACCAGTAACTTTTCTTGCAATAACAATGGAAGTACAATTTCGGGAATTTAATCCATTCGATCTCTGGATTTGGATAGAGTTTGAAACGGTTCCTTCGTTAATGGAACAACAGTATATAGAAGAGTTGTTTAACTCTTGGTTTTATTTAGGTAAATTAGGGGCTTTTAATGCAGAAAATCTTCAGGTTCAGGAGACAGGAATTGACATTAGCTATATGGATTACGATGCAGAAGCAGCCGAAAATGTCATGATGGCACCGATGCATAATATGGCTGATTTTCAATATTTTGGAACTTGGGGACGCTGTTGGTTCGATCTAGGAACAAGCGATCCCGTTGCTCTTGATATTTTGCTCAATTCATTAACTCAACTAAGTAAAGATTACGTTCAGATTAAGCAAATAATTATTGGCGGTCAAAATGAAGATTGGCCCGTAGAAGATAAAAGTCAATCGCTATTTTCTAGAAATTAAGCAGGCAAAGAAAAATTAGATAGTAGATCAATATAAATTTTGTAAAATGCTTGTAATAGCGCTCTCAGCGCTAAAGCGCTACTACAAACCTCTTAAAATTAGAATTGCTGCTCCTCCGTGTAAAATAAAGCCTCAAAAAGTAATGTCAAGACTACGAGAGCAAGAAAAGACAGTATTAACAGTAGCGTCATCATTTGTCTCACCTCCTTTGGAAGCTTCTATTCTCTAGATAACTTCTTTGGCTGAGGAATAAATCTATACCGATTTAATTCTTAATCTAACAATAAAATTTAGAAAATATCTTTACATTAATTAAAAATCTTCTAACTCTTGATAAAGCTTTTCGATAGAGCGATCGTCAACTAATTCTTGTAGCGTTTGATGTTTTTCCCGTCGCGATCGCCGACGATATTTCTTACTTTCTAGTTTAGGTTCGTACTGACGCTGCCCTGACGCTCTAATTTTTAGTTTGAGAGTTGATTCTTCATCGGGCATTTGTTGAAAAGCTTCTTGTCGCGCGATCGCCTCTTCGAGAAATTTCAGATAATATTCGTATCGCTCCCAATCTCCCCGCACGACGCAGTTGGGTTCGTCTCGATGCAGGCAATCATTGAATTGACAAGTCCCTTGGCCAAGACGCACTCTCGCTTCTGGAAAATATAGGGCTAAATGGGCGGGATCGCAATCGAGATCGGGTTGATTAAAACCAGGGGTATCTGCCAGCAAACCGCCGCCAGGAAGTTCAAAAAGTTCTACGTGACGAGTGGTATGACGACCTTTTTGAAGTTTGCCGGAGACTTGGTTAACTCGCTGTTTGACCGCAGGAATCAACTGGTTAATTAGACTAGATTTGCCAACCCCTGAAGGCCCTGCCAGAATAGTAATTTTCTGCTTGAGGCGATCGCCTAGCTGTTCTAGACCGCTATGAGCAGCAATACTAATAAATACGGGATGATAACCCCACTCCTGCAAGCGCTGTTTCCATTCTTGCTGTTCCGTTTTAGTCACCAGATCGGTTTTGTTCAGACACAGGCATAAATCTAAGCTGGTAGACTCTGCTTTGACCAAAAATCGGCTCAACTGCCAAGCATCTAAACGGGGTTCTTCTAGCGCAAAAAGCAAGAGAATTTGGTTGGCATTGGCCACGGGGGGGCGCTTTAATTCGGTTTTTCGGGGAAACACTTCTGAGATCGCCCCTCGTCGGTCGAGGTAATCGGGTTCTTCAATCAGGACGCGATCGCCTACCATGACCTGTTGCCCAATTTTTTTGAGGCGCGATCGGCGGGTACAGAGTAAATATTGGGGGTTGGGTATTGATAAACTTTCCCTCTCTCCCTCATCCAACCGTACCCGATAAAAATTTGCCTGTACTGCTACGACTGTACCAAAGAGTCCAGACGATTTCTGGGTTTGGGGAGTCACAGCCTTACTCACGATGCTACTGGACGGCGCACCTTCAGGGAAAAAAACTCGGTTTGCTCTTCGATCGCCTCTATCTGATAGCCTTCCATCGCTAAGCTATCCGGTACTTGTTCGATCGGTTCTCCCGCATCTAACCAGACTTCTAACAAAGAACCAGGTGACATTCGCTCCAATTTGAGTTTAGTGCGAACAAAGTTAATCGGACAAGGGGTACCGCGTAAATCCAGTAGAGAAACCTCTTGTGGGTGCCCAGAAGCCAAATTAGGGGAGGAAAAAGAATTATCCTGTAAATGATTCATTTGTGAAACAGCCCTCCTAAAAAGCCCTCTATTCCGCCTTTTCCGTAGCTTTCTCCCTTGATTTTCGCGAGTTTTTCCAATAACTCTCGTTCCTCAGCATTCAGACGAGTGGGAATAGCTACTTTAACCGTAATCAGATGATCGCCGCGACTGACTGCATTGCCTAACTTAGGAACTCCTCGATTTTCGAGCGTTAAGACTGTATTGGGTTGAGTGCCAGGGGGTATGGTTATCTCCTCAGTTCCATCCACCGTATTCACCTTCAAGCGACAACCGAGAATAGCTTGCAGATAACCGATCGTTATTTCTGACTCAATATTGATGCCATCGCGTTTAAATTCTTCGTCTAGCTCAACAAACAAATAGACATAGAGATCTCCTGGCGCTCCTCCGCGCACGCCTGCATCGCCTTCACGGCCCACGCGCAAGCGAGTTCCATTATCCACTCCCGGCGGGATAGTAATCTTTAGTTTCTTGGTCTCTTGTTTGCGACCCGCTCCTCCACAAGCATCGCATTTCTCTTCTATCACTTCTCCCGCACCATTGCAGGTCGGACAGACGGATACTTGAGCAAAACTCCCAAAAGGCGTGCGAGTAGCGCGGCGCACTTGTCCAGAACCATTACAAGTCGAACAGGTACGCGCCCCCGTTCCAGGTTTGGCACCCGTTCCTTTACAGACCTGACAGGATTCTAAATGAGGAATGCGAATTTCCTTATCTCCGCCAAAGACAGCTTCCCGAAATTCCAGTTTTAAATCTAGTCGGAGATCGTCTCCTCTGATCGGCCCGCTTCGCCGACGCGCTCCAGTTCCAGCGCCCATACCGCCAAAACCGCTAAAAATGGTTTCAAAAATATCAGCAAATCCACCGATATCGCCGTAATCAAAACCGACTCCCGCACCAGAACCGACTCCTGCTTCGCCAAAGCGATCGTATCTAGCACGACTTTCCGGTTCCGCGAGAATTTCGTAGGCGCGATTGATTTCTTTGAAGCGCTCTTCTGCCCCCTGTTCTTTGTTGACATCTGGATGATATTTTCGAGCTAGACGGCGATAAGCTCGTTTAATGTCTTCTTTGCTAGCATCACGGGGAATTCCTAAGATTTCATAGTAGTCGGCTGGCATAAAGCGCTGATCTCGTTATGTAGTAATTTAGTAATAAAAATTTAGGTTTAGTTGTACTGTAGCAAACTATTGCCTTCGGTGAACAGGAACTGGTGAACTCAGGAGTCAGAAGTCAGAAGTTAAAAACTGATTACTGATTGCTGAACTTAGTCCACTGCTTCATAGTCGCTAGCAATGGTTTCGTCCTCATCAAAATCAAAGTTATATTCTTCGGTTCCTTCTGTCAGGCTATAGTCTT
This sequence comes from uncultured Pleurocapsa sp., assembly GCA_964441015.1. Taxonomy (GTDB): domain Bacteria; phylum Cyanobacteriota; class Cyanobacteriia; order Cyanobacteriales; family Microcystaceae; genus Hydrococcus. Next base: position 920 of record CAYTUO010000013.1, on the reverse strand, counting down.
CTTCGCCTTGTCTAATACTGTAATCATCTTTTTCTAAAGCGTAGGTCTGAGTTTTTTCATTGAACTCCGTTGTGCCTTCACTGTAGGTCACGCTAGTTGCGCCGCTCGTTTCAAAGTTTTTAGCCGCTTCTGGATTCCCTTTTTGATAAATTTGTGTTCCGATTGATAAGAGAACTTGACGTAATTCTTCGATCGCGGTTTTCAGTCTTTCTAGGTTAATTGAAGATTCTTGAAGAACGGCTTCCAGGAGTTCTTTTTTCTGCTTGCTCTTGACCTTGAGGTCTTTACTGATGTAAGCGCTGTTTTCTGCAAGAGTTGTGTCGTAAGTGTGTAGGAGATTTTCTGCCTGATTTCTGAGTTCGACCAATTGAAGCTGGCGGCGATCCAATTCGGCGAATTTTTCTGCTTCTTGTCGCATTCGCTCGATTTCACCGCTTTTGAGTCCTCCCGTCTGACTGATGAGAATGCTTTGTTCTCGCCCCGTACCCTGATCTTGAGCGGAAACTTTGAGAATTCCATTCACGTCAATTTCAAAAGACACCTCGATTTGGGGCACGCCGCGCGGAGCGGGTGGAATACCTGCCAGCACGAATTTACCTAAACTGTGGTTATCTTTCGCCATCGCCCGTTCTCCTTGAAGAATGTGGATTTCGACAGAGGTTTGTCCGTCTGCTGCGGTGGAAAATACTTGGGATTTGCTGGTGGGAATGGTGGTATTGCGCTCGATGATTTTGGTGAAGACTTCGCCGAGGGTTTCAATTCCCAAAGAGAGGGGGGTAACGTCTAGCAGCAATAAATCTTCAACTTCGCCGCCTAAAATTCCGCCTTGAATCGCTGCGCCTAGAGCGACTGCTTCATCTGGATTGAGCGAGCGATCGACTTGGCTGCTATTAAATAAACGCTGAATCGTTCTTTGCACG
>CAYTUO010000012.1:10721-25974 GCA_964441015.1 uncultured Pleurocapsa sp. | reverse complement strand
ACACTTAATGGATTTTTGCGATCGCACCTTTAACGCTTAAAAAATGGATTTACTCGAATATCAAGCTAAAGAATTATTTCACCAGGTAGGCATTCCCATTTTGCCATCCCAAAGCATTGCCGATCCGAGCGAATTAAAACGATTGCAAATTCCCTATCCCGTCGTGCTAAAATCTCAAGTCCGGGCGGGAGGAAGAGGAAGGGCGGGTGGGATTCGCTTTGTCGAAAATACTATCGACGCGATCGCCGCAGCACGAACAATTTTTAACCTGCCGATCGTGGGAGAATATCCCGAAGTGATTCTGGCAGAAGCTCGATACAATGCTCAGGAAGAATTTTTTCTGGCAGTCTTGCTCGACTATCAGCTACAGCGTCCCGTACTCCTGGGTTCGACTAAAGGGGGAATCGATCTAGAAGTGTTATTGGAACATATGCAAAAAGTCGTCATCGAAGAGGATTTTTCCCCTTTTTATGCTCGACGCTTGGCAAGGAAAATGGGACTCCAAGGAGCTTTAATTCGCTCTGTTAGCGCTATTGTCGAGAAAATGTACTATCTCTTCAGCGAAAAAGATTTAGATCTGGTGGAAATTAATCCGCTAGGAGTCAGTGCTGATGGGGAATTGATGGCTCTCGATGGCAAAATTACCGTCAATGACAATGCCATTCAACGTCATCCAGATATTGTCTTGCTGACTGCCTCGAAAAAATCTCCGAGTGAACAGGATGCTGTACCCGAACTGCGATCGCTCGATGGCATTGATGAAAAGGGAAATATTGCTATCATCTGCAATAGTCTGGGACTCGCACTGGCCAGTTGGGATTCGCTCGTTCAGGAGAAAGGAAAACTGGCTTGTTGCTTGGTCGTGGCAGAGGATACGGATGGTAAACTGCTCAGCGATGAACATTTCAGCCAACAGCTAGAAGCGGCAATCGATCGCGCGATGGAGGTTAGGGGATTAAAAGTTATCTTCATCAATCTCCTGGGAAATCCCGAAACGACAGAAAGGCTAGCCCATGCGATCGTCGATTATCTGCAACCTCACCTCGGACAAAACTCGAACCAGAAAGGGGAAGAACGAATCCAAAGAGCAACCGCCCTGCGAACCCGCAGTCCTCAATCTCGTCCGGGCAAGGCGCAATCCTCAGAACCCCCTCAGTTTGTCATCCGTCTGAGTGGAGGAAATCTCGAATCTGTTCAAGAAAGCTTAACGGCAATTTCCGTACACTGGACAGATGACTTAGATCAGGCGATCGCGCAGACTCTTTCTCTAGCTAAATTGAAATAAACATGAATTATGCAATGGACACCAGAGAGTAAAGTTCTCGTACAGGGAATTGCCCAACCCCTTGGGGCTTACTATGCATCTCGAATGAAAGCCTACGGGACGAACATCGTAGCAGGGGTTAGCGTCGGTTACACAGGAGAGCCAATTGATGGAATCCCCGTCTTCGATCTCGTCGAAGAAGCCCTCTGTGAAGTCGGAGCGGTTGAGATCGGCCTGATTTTTGTCCATCCCTACAACGTCTTGGATGCTGCGCTAGAGGCGATCGCGGCAGGAATTCGGCAACTGATTATCGTCTCTGGGGGGGTTCCTCCTCTAGATATGGTTGACCTTCTCAAAAAAGCTAGGGCAACGAACACCTTTATTCTGGGTTCGGGCAGTCAAGGATTGATGATTCCAGAAAAACTCTGGCTGGGCATTCACGAACCCCAATTTTATCAGCCTGGTAAGGTAGGATTAATTAGTCGAACCGACGGCTTCAGCGATGAAGTGGCTCTAACCTTAACTCAAGCTGGACTGGGACAGTCAATTGCCGTGAGTTTGGGAACTGATGGAATTATTGGTTCTAATTTCGAGCAGTGGTTACAAATCCTGGAGGAAGACGAGGTAACCGAAGCGATCGTGCTTTTGGGACAATCCAACGGAAGAGCCGAAATCGCGGCGGCAGAATATATCGCTTCGGCAATTGAAAAACCTGTGATTGCCTATATTGCAGGACTCTATGCCCCAGTCGAAAGAAGCTTCGGCGATGCAGCCACCATTATTGCCGCCCAGCTATCCCATACCGTTTCCGCTACCAGCACGGACAAGCAAACCATTGCTGCTCTCAAACAAGCTAAAGTTACAATAGCTAAGCGCCCCTCGGAAATTCCTAAATTGGTGCAAAAAAACCTCAAATAAATTGACTATCGCTCATACAATCAATGGCCAATTCGCGGTTAAAAAAACTGGCGATCTACTTGCGTCCCCACTGGCGAGAGATGTTATTGGGCATTCTGGCCTTATTTCTTGTCAATGCCGTTGGGGTTTATATCCCTTTATTGATTCGGGACAGTATCGACGACTTGCGTAAAGCGTTTAGCTTTGAGCGGATCTGGCATTTCGTTCTGCTGATTCTGGTTCTCGCCTCCCTGATGTGGGCCATCCGCATGACATCGCGCATCTTGATTTTTGGTGTGGGCCGCCAGATAGAATTTGAACTCAAGCAAAAGATTTTTCAACACCTCCTAACCCTCGAACCCGCGTATTTTTCGCTGAATACGTCAGGAGATTTGATGAATCGAGCCACTAGCGATGTCGATAGCATTCGCCGTCTGGTGGGGTTTGCTATTTTAAGTTTGGTGAATACTTTCTTCGCCTATGGACTGAGATTGCCTGTCATGCTCGCGATTAACGTGCCTTTAACCCTAGAGGCGATCGCGGTTTATCCGTTGATGTTGCTTTCCGTACAATTATTCAGCAGACGCTTGCAGGAACAGCAGCGAGAGGTTCAGGAAAAACTCTCCGATCTCAGCGAGTTAATCCAAGAGGATATGAGTGGCATGGCGTTGATTAAAATCTATGCTCAAGAAGAGAACGAACGCCGCGCCTTTACTCAAAAAAATCGACAGTTATTAGGGGCAAATCTCAAGCTAGCACGAACCCGTAATGCACTGTTTCCGTTAGTGGAAGCTTTGTCTTATCTCAGTTTTTTAGTCTTGCTGGCCTTCGGAACGAGAGATATCGCTCGTGGGGTTATTAGTATTGGGGATTTTGTTGCCCTGCTGATTTTAGTCGAACAGTTAGTCTTTCCTACGGCACTCCTTGGCTTTACGATTACTGCCTATCAACGCGGGGAAGTGAGTATCGATCGCCTCGAAGCCATCTTTCAAGCTCAACCCAAGATTCACGACACGCCTCAGAGTTTTGCTTTACCCCTAGAACGAGTCCAAGGCGCGATCGCGGCACGTCAACTCAGTTATACTTATCCAGGCGCAACGCAACCTGCCCTTAAAAACCTCAACTTTACCATCCAACCGGGTGAAACTGTGGCAATTGTCGGGCCCATCGGCTGCGGCAAATCCACCCTGGCCAATGCCATTCCCCGTTTGCTCGATATTTCTAGCGGACAACTCTTCTTAGACGGATGGGATATTACCCAGATTCGATTGTCCGATCTGCGGCGGGCGATCGCCTATGTCCCTCAAGACAGTTTTCTCTTCAGTAGCACGATTAAAGATAATATCCGCTATGGCGATCCGCTCAAGGAACAAGTAGAAGTCGAGTATGCTGCTAAAATTGCACAAATTCAGCCTGAAATCCTCAATTTCAACCATCAATATGAAACTATCGTAGGAGAACGCGGGATTACTCTCTCAGGCGGGCAACGTCAACGGACATCTCTAGCTAGAGCCTTACTAGCGGATGCGCCCGTGTTAATTTTAGATGATGCCCTCTCCAGTGTGGATAATCAGACAGCTACTCAAATTTTGGACAATTTGTCTTCAACTAAGGGAAAAACTGTCATTTTTATTTCCCATCAGTTATCTGCCGCAGCAACGGCTGACCGCATCTTCGTGATGGATAGAGGAGAAATTGTTCAAATGGGAACTCACGCCGAACTGGTTGCCCAACCAGGACTATACCAGTCACTTTGGCAGCAACATCAATTAAAAGAAGCGCTCAGCTAATGACTAAATAATTCGTAATTAATCCTGACTTCCTTCCCATACAGTTGTTAGAGGTTGGCTTTACGATGGAATTAACTCTATGCGCGATCACATTGAGTTTTCTAAAATTCAAAATGGGATCAGAGTGACTCATGACAGTTACACCCCTTGAAAAAGAAACTGAACCGATTTTAATCGACGGGTTAACCTGGCGAGAATTCAAAGCTGTTGCCCAGCTAATTGAGCGTCCAGGGGTTAGACTGTCTTTTCTCGATGGAGTCCTAGAAATTCGGAAAATGCCGGGGAAAAAACACGAAACTATTAAAAAACGGATCGCGGCTTTGATAGAAATTTATCTAGAATTTTTAGGATTAGATTTTACTCCCACTGGCTCTATGACCTTAGAGAGCGAATCTGGACAAGTCAAACGTGAAGCAGATGAGTCTTATGAACTAAGTTCAAATCGAGAAATGCCCGATCTGGCGATCGAAGTTATCGTCAGTAGCGGCGGGATTGACAAACTAGAAGCCTACAAGCGCCTAAAAATTCCCGAAGTTTGGTTTTGGCAAAACGGAAAACTGTCATTTTATGCTCTGCGGGATCAGGGATACGAAAATCTGGCGCGATCGCAACTGCTCCCCAATCTCAATGTTGCTCTTTTGAGTCATTCCCTTAATCTTGCCAACCATAGGCAAGCTCTGCGAGAATTCCGACAGGGACTGGAAAGTTAAACCCAATCGCAACTGTTTGCTCTGAGCGATTCATAAATCTCGAAATTTGTCAAGAGATTTAACGAAAAATTAAAGGTGCGCTGCTACGCACCCGATACGGTTGATTGGCTTCAGGCTAATTAGCTAACTTCAGAATCACAGAAGTGACGCTCATACTTTCTTCGTAGAGCAAATCTCGACCCCAGCGTTGAAATTGCCGACTCAGCAATGTCTCCGTTTTTTGGTCGGAGAGCGGCGTTACTTGCTGAATTCTACAGGCTTGAGCGCCACCGCCAGCTTCCATCCGCATACATCCAGTCGTTTCCGAACATAGAACGGTACAGCAATCGGCTTCTAGGTTCGTAGAACTCAGGCGCAAGCTAATTAAATCGCCTAAGACATCTCCCGAATCCGCCAGGGGAACGCCTGCTAACTCGACTTCGATGAGACGCTGATCGGCGGTGGTAAAGGTAATACGTCGAATATCGTAATCGCCCCCTTCTTTTCGGTAAGAAACAGGCCGCCACTTCAAGCGACTGGCAATCCAGCCCAAGTACATGAGCGCTTGCGAGGGATTGCCTTTTTCATAATCAATCGTGACGCGATCGACTTCTGAGAGGGCTGCGCGACGTTCGGGAGGGTCAAAAGCCTCAGCAGTCAACTCTTGCCAAGCGGCAAGCCTTCCCCAGTTCAAATCAGCCATCGGACAGCCTTTAGTGATCAGTTCGCCAATCCGCCACAAGTCCTCTTCTGACTCTTTAAAGGTACTCGAATCGATAATGAGACTATCGCACTGGGATGCCAATCGCTTAAACAAGCCATATTCTGGTTCGGGACTGGCTTTCCACCAGAGGAATTTGGGCAGTTCACCGATCGCCAAGGCCCAGATGACTCCACCGATTCTGTCTAAAGCTTCGGCAGTTCCCCGCAGCATAATATACTCGCAACAGATTAAGGTATTGTGAGTTCGTTTCTGAATCGGACAATAGGCGGAGACTTGAGCCGTTACCCCTCTATCTTCCTCAGTGGTGGGACACAGAGTAATAATGCGACAGGGATTAGAAGCTGCGATCGCGTCGGCAATTCCTGCCCCTTCTAAATCGCCGGAATATCCTCTCTCCAATCTCTGGGCAGCATCGGAAAGTCTTCCCTCGGCTTTGGCTTGCCGATATTCCTCTTGCAGCTTTTGCAGAAATTGCGTGTTCGATTTGCCCGTCGCTTCTATGCCGTAAACTTTTTGAGCAGACTTAATGGCTGCGGTGGTTCGAGGGCCGCCAATTCCATCAATGGGCCCCGTATAATAGCCCAAAGCCGCTAACATATGTTGTGTCGGTTCGGGTTCGTACACCAGCAAGCTAAAGGTTGCCGCCCGCGTTGCAGCTAGTCCTTCCTCGCTTTCACGATAGAGTTTCCAAATATCCTGCAAGGCTGCCTCAATTTCATCGATGGAGACATCTTTGGGAGCTTGCAAGGAAACCAGAGGAGAGATTTCTGTGGTTGCCATAGTCAGTAATCAGTGGTCAGTAATCAGTTATCAGTGTTTAGAGTCTGCGCCAACGGCGACCGTCTCGGTTAATCAAAAATTCTGCTTCTGGAGGTTCCCAGGTTCCTGCTTCGTATTGAGGAATAGAGGTGGGATCGCTTGGAGCATCCCAAGCTGCTAGAGCGGGTGTGACAACTCGCCAAGCTTCTTCAACTTCATCGGCGCGGGTAAACAGGGTTTGATCGCCCAACATAGCATCTAGCAGCAATCGATGGTAGGCATCCGCCGTTGCCATGCCAAAAGATGACCCATAATTAAAGTCCATCTCTACCGTGCGCGTTCGCAGTTCAGAACCAGGCATTTTCGCTTCAAACCTTAGAGAAATGCCCTCGTTGGGTTGAATTCTCAGGCTCAATACGTTGGGATTGGTTTGATAGGCTGCGGATTGGAAAATCAGTAAGGGAACGTCTCGAAACTGAATGGCAATTTCAGTCACTTTCTTCGGCATTCGTTTGCCCGTTCGCAGATAAAAGGGAACCCCTTGCCAGCGCCAATTATCGATGGTCAGTTTTAAGGAGACAAAGGTTGGAGTCGTCGAGTCGGGATTCACTCCAGGTTCTTCTCGGTAGCCGCCAACGGGTTTGCCCTTCATCCACCCGGCTTTATACTGACCGCGAACTGCTGCTCGCTCCAAGTTATGAAGATCGGCTAGGTGAGTTGCTTGCAGGACTTTGACTTTTTCGTTGCGAATGCTGTCGGCATTGAGGGCGTTGGGCGCTTCCATGGCCGTGAGACACAATAGCTGGAGTAAGTGATTTTGTACCATGTCTCTCAACGCGCCAGAGGTATCGTAATAACCTGCCCTGTCTTCTACGCCAACCGTTTCTGCTACGGTAATTTGTACGTGATCGACAAACTGTCGATTCCATAACGGCTCGAAAATGGCATTGGCAAAGCGAAAAACCAAAAGATTTTGCACCGTTTCCTTTCCAAGATAGTGGTCGATGCGATAGACTTGTTCTTCCTTACAGACGTTTTGGACGACTCGGTTGAGGACTTGCGCCGAACTCAAATTCTTGCCAAACGGCTTTTCAATGACAATGCGGTGCTTGAGTGGATCTTGAAGCATTCGGGCCGCACCGAGTTGCTTGAGTGCTGGGGGAAAGAAGTTAGGCGATACGGACAAGTAAAAGACGCGGTTTCCTCTGGTGCCCCGTCGTCCGTCAAGTTCTTCTAGTAAAGCTTTCAGTTTTTGATAGCTTTCTGAATCGTCCATATTGCCGGAGCAGTAGTACAACCCTTCGGCAAAATCTTTCCACAAGGCTTCGTTGCCAATGCCATCGGAAAATTCCTCGATCCCCTGACGCATCTGTTCTCGGAAATAATCGTGACTCCAATCCCGACGGGCAACGCCAACGATGGTAATTTCTGGAGGAAGCCGTCGTTCTCGTTTGAGTTGGTACATGGCGGGGACGAGCTTGCGCTGCGTGAGATCGCCAGAGGCACCAAAGATGACCAGAATTAGTGGTTCCGGGGTTCTTTCTTGTCGCAGTCCGACGCGCAGGGGATTTTCTAAAAACGTTACCATCTACTGTTTTACTCCTTCTCTCGCTTCGAGTCTTCTCAGTTATCCGTTAATTTCTATATTTGGCTTCTACTTCAGCCCGAATTTTTTCTCTATTTCTAATTGCTGTGCTGGCGGGAGTTTGGTAAGGGGACGAACTTGACTTTCTTTAGTTGGAATTTTGTGTACAATTGTACACAAATTTTGGATGACCTCTGAGGCATCCATGAATTGATAAGCCCTTCGTCTTGTCAGGCTCCATTTTTCTTGGCAATAAGCCTCAAAAGTTTTGTAGGTTTCTCGATAGAGCTTTCTATCTCGAATTTCAATTAATGCTTGACCGACTTCGTAAAACGTCTGAAGTCCTTGAGCGATGATCGCTTCGAGTTCTTGCAATCGCGCTTTTTCAGGAGTGTCTAACGGTGCGATTTCTACCGAGTACGCTGTGTCATCTGAATAAGCTTCGCGAACGCGAAATGCTCGATCAAGCTTGAGTAGAGGATAAACGTATACCATTGGGGTTAAGAAAAATTAAAAGTGAGGGTAGGGGATCGCCGAGTGCCAATCCCCACTCATCAATTACTACACCGTTGCCAACTGTTTCACCTTGGCTTCGAGTGAGGACATCAATGACTCAAAAGGTTGAACAAATTTATCAATGCCGTCTTCGAGTAATTCCTCCATCACTTCGTTAATATCGATGTCGATATCGGGGTCTTTGAGGCTTTCCATAAGTTGATAAGCGCCCTCCACATCCCTTTCGAGGCGATCGCCCGGATGACAATGATCGGCACACGCTTCGATCGTTTGCGGTGGTAGGGTGTTGACAGTATTAGCACCGATCAGTTCGTCAACGTACATCACGTCGCTGTAGTCGGGGTTTTTGGTGCTGGTAGAAGCCCAGAGCAAGCGTTGGACTTTTGCGCCTTTGGCGGCTAAGGCTTGCCAACGATCGCTCCCGTAGATCTCTTTATATTTTTGATAGGCAATTTTGGCATTAGCGATCGCCACTTTGCCTTTGATGGCTCGTAGTTTGGCCTCTTGCTCTAGGGTATCAACCCCTGCTTTTAGCTTGGCATCGATGCGGCTGTCGATGTTGCTGTCGATGCGGCTGAGGAAGAAACTGGCCACTGAAGCAATTTTACTGATGTCTTTACCTTCTGCTGAGCGCTTTTCCAGTCCGCGAATGTAAGCCCAGGCGGTTTCGATATAACTATCCACAGAAAATAGCAGCGTCACGTTGACATTGATCCCCTCCCTAATTGCCGTCTCAAATGCAGGCAATCCTTCCGGCGTTCCCGGAATTTTAATCATTAAATTGGGGCGAGCGATAGTTTGGAAATAGCGCCGGGCTTCTTCGAGCGTCGTTTCCGTATCTTTGGCGAGCGTCGGCGGGACTTCGATGCTGACATAACCGTCTAGTCCGTTAGATTCTTGATAAACGGGTTTCAAAATATCGCAAGCATTGCGGATATCTTCAAATACGAGCGATTCGTAAATTTCTGGCACGGATTTTCCCGCTTTTATTCCTGCTTCGAGATCGGCATCATAAATTTTATTTCCCGCGATCGCTTTCTCAAAAATGGCCGGATTGGAAGTAATCCCCACAATTCCCCGACTAGCAATTAATTGCTTCAATTGGCCCGATGCGAGCAAATCCCGACTTAAATTGTCCATCCAAATGCTTTGACCATATTTTTTCTCAATCTCAAAAATGGGATTCATCGTTGCGGTCATAAAGGTTACTCCTGTGTTCGAGTTTTTAGTAAATGTGTAAGTTGTCAAGAATGCACTGGAACTTTTACCTCTTCGCCCCGCCGTTTCCAATCCTCAATAAAAGACTCGACCAACTTGACATCTTCTGGACTGCCAATGATCAAAGGAGTCCGCATGTGCAGTTGATCGGGAACGAGATCGAGAAGGTTTCGAGTTCCATCACTCGCGCGTCCTCCCGCTTGTTCGAGCAAAAAGGCTAGGGGTGCCGTTTCGTAGAGCAAGCGCAATTTTCCCTCCGGTTTTTTAACCGTTCCGGGATAGAGAAATACGCCGCCTTGCAACAAAATTCGGTGAATATCTCCCACTAACGCGCCACTGTAACGAGCGGTATAACCTTCATGGCGATGTACGTAACGAGTATATTCTCGAATAGGTTCTTCCCACTGCCAAAAATTGCCCTCATTGGTGCTGTAAACGGGCCCGTGTTCTGGAATTCTAATATTTTCTTGGGAGAGGATAAATTCTCCTAAACTGGGATCGAGGATAAAGGAATGAACCCCGTGGCCCAGAGAATAAACCAGCATAGTAGAAGGGCCATAGAGAACGTATCCGGCGGCGATTTGCTGGCGGCCGTCTTGAAACAAATCTCTCGCTTCTCCATCTAAATCGTCTCCTTGTTGCTGACGAATCGAGAAGATAGAACCAATATTTAAATTGATATCGACGTTGGAAGAACCATCAATGGGGTCGTAGAGTAGAGTATAGCGTCCAATCGGGCAGTTTTCTGGAATATAGTAGGGTTTCTCCATCTCTTCCGATGCCAAGCGACAGACTAAACCACTTTGCTTGAAGACGGATATGAACACCTCATTAGCATAGACATCCATCTTTTTGACGGACTCGCCTTGCACGTTAACTTCGCCCGTAAATCCCAGTACCCCTGCCATTAATCCAGCGCGACTGAGACGGCGAGAAATTAACTTGGCAGCAAGGGCAATGCGGCTCATGATCGCACTGAGATCCTGAGCTTCTGGGGAGAAACTCTGAAGTTGCTGCAAAACGTGGCGAGAGAGGGTCGTACAATCGCGATCTAGGCTATGCTCTGGAATGCTGAACTGTTCGGAGGTTACCATAATCGTTTTTCCCTGGGGTGTAGCAACGATTTCTCCAAAGTTTGACTCAAGCCTCTGAGAAGGGTTTTTCGTCGCTTTTCTCAATCATAGGGAAACTTTTTTCAGAAGCCTGAGAACTTTAGACAAGCTTTAGGTTGCTCTAGAGAAATCCCGTTGAGTTAGTCTGTGCTAAAAATTCTAGCGCGGTGAAAAAGAGGGCTGCGCGAACAGGATAGCGACTCTTTTTTGTTACTATAGAAAGGTTGTCTAAAATCGCACATCCAGGCTTTCGGGTTTGTTAGGGATTGGTAAGTGAGCGATCGGATTAAGATTTCCCCAGTCGCCTTCTCACCAGTCAACAAAAACAACATTCCTGGATGGAGGATAAACCCGAATCAGGAGAAAATTTTTGATTATGCCAGTTGTATCGCTTGCTGAATTACTAGAATCGGGAGTTCACTTCGGGCATCAGACCCGTCGCTGGAACCCAAAAATGTCCCAATATATTTACACGGCTCGTAACGGAGTCCACATCATCGATTTGGTGCAAACCGCTCAATTAATCGAGGAAGCTTACGAATACGTGCGGAAATCCGCCGAACAAGGGAAGCGTTTCTTGTTTATTGGCACCAAGCGTCAAGCGGCTGGGATTATCTCCCAAGAAGCCTCTCGCTGCGGCGCTAACTACGTCAACCAGCGTTGGTTGGGCGGAATGCTCACTAACTGGGAGACGATCAAATCGCGAATCGAGCATTTGAAAGAGTTAGAAGCCCTCGAAGAAAACGGCAGTATCGCCAAGCGACCCAAAAAAGAAGCTTCCGTGATGCGACGGGAACTCGGCAAACTGCAAAAATACCTCAACGGTCTTAAGAGTATGCGTAAACTGCCCGATATTGCGATCGTCGTCGATCAGCGTCGGGAATACAACGCCATCCAAGAATGCCAAAAACTAGGGATTCCTATCGTCTCGCTGCTAGATACCAACTGCGATCCCGATCTCGTCGATATTCCCATCCCTGCCAATGACGATGCGATTCGCTCGATCAAGCTGGTGATTGGGAAGTTGGCGGATGCGATTTACGAAGGTCATCACGGTCAACTCGACACCGACGAAGATTACGAAGAGTTTGAAGAAAGCATTGAAGAAACCGAAACCGATTACGAAGACGAAGAAGAGTACGCAGACTTGGCAGCAGAGTATGCTGGCGAAAACGAAGACGAAGACAATTGACAATTAGCTTGGATTGATTTATAGAGTTAGAGCAAAAATACAATGGCGGAAATATCGGCACAACTGGTCAAAGAGCTACGGGAAAAAACTGGCGCTGGCATGATGGATTGCAAAAAAGCGCTGCAAGAAAATCATGGCGATCTAGCCCAAGCGATGGAATGGCTTCGGAAAAAAGGGATCGCCTCAGCAGAGAAAAAAGCAGGTCGCACGGCGGCTGAAGGATTAGTCGGTAGCTACATCCACACCGGAGGACGCATCGGCGTTCTGGTAGAAGTCAACTGCGAAACCGACTTTGTGGCGCGTGGAGAAAAGTTTAAAGAACTGGTGAGCAATATTGCCATGCAGATTGCTGCCTGTCCTAACGTTGAATATGTAAAGGTTGCGGATATTCCTCCAGAGGTCGCCCAAAAAGAAAAAAGCATTGAGATGGGACGGGAAGACCTGGCTAACAAACCGGATAATATTAAGGAAAAGATAGTTCAGGGTCGCATTGAAAAACGCCTGAAAGAATTGTCTTTGCTCGACCAGCCCTACATTCGCGATCAAAATATCTCTGTTGAAGAGTTGATCAAGCAAAGTATTGCCGAACTAGGCGAAAACATTCAAGTCCGTCGTTTCTCTCGCTTCGTTCTAGGAGAGGGCATTGAAAAGCAGGAAAGTAACTTTGCCCAAGAAGTTGCGGCTCAAACCGGACAAGCAGCAGCAGTAGAAGAGAAACCAGCCCCAGAACCCGAAGCTAAAGTCGAACCAGCAGAGAAAAAAGCTGACAAAGCTCCTCCTGCTAAAAAAGGCAAGAAGAAAAAGTAACTAAATCCTCTAAAACTAACTAAAATCTCTGACAGAAGGCAAAAGAAAGGAGCTTTTTTCTAACTTTTGCCTTTTTCCAATTAATGATTATAGTTAAAGAGTAGGTCATGCGATCGCTCGACGTTGAATCTTTACTGGATGAATCCGTATGGCAAGACCAATGCAACAAATTAAAAAGGATTTGGCTGCACTAGAAGAGAAAGCCACTAATCTTGCCGTTGAACTGCACGATCTCTATAGCAAATATTTAAATTTATTGAGTCAGTCAGTCCGCAAACAGTTAATTTTGGCAAGCTATCAGATTTGTACTCAGGCCTATCCAGAATCGTTTTTAAAATTATCTTTAAGTGAACGTCAGTCCCTTCAAAATAAACTCAGACAATTGGGAAAAAAAATACAATCTCAGCTACTTGTTCTGCTAGAAATTCCCGTTCAGTCCCAAGATTTTTCTGATGCCGGCAAGAGCGAAGGAAAAATGCTTGGGCGATCGTCTTCTGCGGCAGAATTATCGCAAAAAACAGAGTTAGAACGGCAAAAAAATCCAAAAATTACTAATCCAGAAGACTTAGTACAGTGGTGCAAGCAAGTAGAAACAAGCCTTCACAAAACTTTAGAAATTGCCTCTCAAGAAGCAAATTCTTATTTTCAAGAAACCCAGATTCTACCCGCTCAAGTGCCAGCCAAAGTTCTTGAAATGGCAATGCAAGCAGAAGGAAGTGGTACGCCAATTAGCGGTTCTCCCAATCTTTTAAATTTATTGGTAGAAAGCGATCGCGATCTTGATGAAGAATCAGAAATTTCTCAGGAAAGCTCTAAAATCGCTAAACTGATCGCCATTCATTTGCGACTTTCAGAAATAGAATTTTCCGATCCCACTTTAAGCATCGAACGCAATCGCCTTCAGAGTTGCTTAGAAAAACTCAGGAAAATCTGGCAACAAGATCGCCAAATACAACGCGAATATGCTACTGCTGAAGCTGAATCGGCATGGCGTGCAAGTTGGTATGAAGACTAATCGGTGATTGGTGACTGGTGACTGGTGACTGGGAAATTCTTCCCCTGCTCCCTTGTCCTCCTTGTCGCCTTGTCCTCCTTATCCTCCCACACTCCCCACACTCCCCACACTTCCCTATTTCCTATGACCAATGACAAACCAGATTTGGTAAGATTACAGAAAGCGCTTTCATTGGAGGCAGAACGCGGGTTTATCGACCTCGTGGGCAATCAGTATCGCTTTAGCGAATTTCTTTGCCTGAATTTTGGACAAGCTCCACCTGTCGGCACTCCGGTTTCAGAACGCAGTCGCTGGTGGGGATTTGCGCTAGGGTTTGCCCGCTATCCCCAATTGTCCTTGGCGCAACGGCAATCGCTTGTCCTAGAAGCTCGTCGCTTTCTCTACGAACTCAGACAAACCCTAGAATCTCCACCCGAACCCCCTCAACCCAAACTCCCTCGCACGACACCCGTTGCCAGTCAAAGTCAGACGGCTAGTTTTCGCAGCGTCAATCTCGACGATCCTCTCAATAGCTTGGCAGAGGTAGGACGGGCAAAAAGTCCTTATTTAGAACGTCTCGGTTTACATACCGTGGGGGATCTCCTCTTTTACTATCCCCGCGACCATATTGATTATGCGCGTCAGGTCAATATTGCTCATCTCGTTCCAGGAGAAACCGTCACTGTCGTAGGAACGGTTAAGCGCTGTAACTGCTTTACCAGTCCAAAAAATAGTAAATTAACGATTTTCGAGCTATTACTAAGGGATCATACCGGGCAAATCAAACTCAATCGCTTTATTGCAGGAACTCGCTTTACCAATCGGGGGTGGCAGGAAGGTCAAAAACGACTATATCCCGTCGGGGCGGTGGTAGCTGCGTCTGGGTTAGTCAAACAGAATAAATACGGTCTGACATTAGAAAACCCAGAAATTGAAGTTCTTGACAGTTTGGGCGCGAGTATTGAATCGCTCAAAATTGGTCGAGTGTTGCCCGTTTATCCTTTAACGGAAGGCGTTCCAGCAGATTTAGTTAGAAAAGCCGTCATTGGGGCGATGGGGGCGCTCAATCAAATTAAAGACCCTTTGCCAGTCAGTTTGCGAAATCAATATGGGTTGATTGGGTTAAAAGATGCGATCGCCAATATTCATTTTCCCTCCGATTCGGATACTCTGTGCCACGCACGACGACGCTTAGTTTTTGACGAGTTTTTCTACTTACAATTAGGATTTCTCCATCGCCGCCACCAGCAACGTCAAACAGAAAAAAGCGCGATTTTTACGCCTACGGGTCAATTAAGTGAACAATTTAATGACATAATCCCTTTTACGCTTACCAATGCCCAAAAGCGCGTTATTGGAGAGATTCTCGAAGATTTAAATTCTTCTGTGCCGATGAACCGTTTAGTACAAGGGGATGTCGGTTCGGGAAAAACGATTGTAGCGGTTTATGCGATTCTGGCCGCCCTTCAATCGGGTTATCAAGCGGCCTTGATGGCACCGACAGAAGTATTGGCAGAGCAACATTACCGCAAAATCGTCAGTTGGTTTAACCTCTTACACCTGCCTGTAGAACTCCTCACCGGGTCTACCAAACTCTCTAAACGTCGGGAAATTCATGCCCAATTGCAAACAGGGGAATTGCCCTTATTAATAGGGACTCATGCCCTCATTCAAGACCCGGTTAATTTTCGCAGATTGGGCATAGT
>CAYTUO010000012.1:0-10711 GCA_964441015.1 uncultured Pleurocapsa sp. | reverse complement strand
TTGACGAACAACATCGCTTTGGCGTACAGCAACGGGCGCGTTTATTAGCGAAAGGACAATCTCCTCATGTGCTTTCCATGACGGCAACACCCATTCCCCGAACGCTGGCGCTTACCATCCACGGGGATTTAGATGTGAGTCAAATTGACGAATTGCCTCCAGGAAGACAACCCATTCAGACCACTGTTTTATCGGGAAAAGAACGCAGTCATGCCTACGAACTCATTCGCCGAGAAGTTGCCCAAGGACGACAAGCTTACGTGATTTTTCCCGTCATTGAAGAGTCAGAAAAGCTGGACGTTCGCGCCGCAGTAGAAGAACACAAACGCCTTTCAGAAACAATTTTTCCTGAGTTTCAAATTGGATTATTGCACGGTCGCCTAAGTTCGTCAGAAAAAGATGAAGCGCTCAATGCGTTCCGCGATAATGAGACACAAATTATTGTTTCTACGACAGTGATTGAAGTTGGCGTTGACGTTCCCAATGCCACGGTGATGTTAATCGAAAATGCTGAACGTTTTGGCTTATCCCAATTACATCAATTGCGGGGTCGCGTGGGCCGCGGCAGTTATAAATCTTATTGTTTATTGATGAGTAGTAGTAAAACTCCCGATGCCCATCAACGATTAAGCGTATTAGAACAGTCTCAGGATGGCTTTTTTATTTCTGAGATGGATCTTCGTTTTCGCGGGCCGGGTGAAATTTTGGGAACTCGTCAGGTGGGATTGCCCGATTTTGCCTTAGCGAGTTTGGCAGAAGATCAGGAAGTGTTGGCGCTGGCGAGAGATGCGGCCGAGAAAATTATGATCGGAGATCCGGCGTTTAAGGAAATGCCTTCTGTTAAGAAAGAGTTGGAGATCCGCTACCAACGGTTGTTAGGGGGGAATATTCTCACCTAATACTAAGGAATATTTTTAGTTCATTCTGCACCTTCAATAGGAGCAAATCCCTGACGCTGGATATTTTCGGTAATATGACGAGGTTCGAGGAATTGTAGCAGGTAGTCGGGGCCGCCTGCTTTAGAACCTACGCCGGAGAGTTTAAAACCGCCAAAGGGCTGTCTGGCAACGATCGCGCCTGTAATTGTCCGGTTGATATACAAATTACCGACTTCAAATTCCTCATTAGCCCGCTTAATATGGTCGGGAGTGCGAGAATATAAGCCACCTGTGAGGGCATAATCAGTTCCATTGGCAACCTGCAACGCCTCGTCAAAATCTTTTACCCGAATTGCAGCAACGACGGGGCCAAAAATTTCTTCTTGGGCAATAATTGCTGTGGGGGAAACAGAAGAAAAGATGGTCGGGCCGACAAAGTAGCCACTATCGCCAACCTCCATTTCTAAGGCAACTTCGGCTTCCTGTTTGCCTTTGGCGATGTAATCTCGAATGCGATCGCGTGCTGCCCTGTCGATAACTGGCCCGACTTGGGTACTGGGTAAATCGGCTGCACCAATATTGAGCGATCGCGTGGCTTCGACAAACCGTTCCATAAATGCTTCATAAATCGGATCGAGAACGATCACCCGCGAACAGGCCGAACATTTTTGGCCGCTATAGCCAAACGACGATTGTACGACTCCCGCGACTGCTTGGTCGAGATCGGCACTTTCATCGACGATAATCGCATTTTTACCCCCCATTTCGGCAATCACTCGTTTGAGGTGTTTTTGTCCGCTTTGCACTATCGAGGCATCGGTATAAATTCGACATCCCACCTCTCGCGATCCGGTAAAGGCAATTAAATGCACGTCAGGATGCTTGACCATGTGTGCCCCAACCTGAGATCCTTTTCCAGGGACGTATTGGAAGACTCCTTTAGGAATTCCTGCTTCTAGGAGAATTTCGGCGATTTTTGCTGCTATTACCGAGGAGGTTTCGGCGGGTTTGAGTAAGGTACAATTTCCCGCAACTAACGCCGCTACCGTCATTCCCGTGGCAATCGCAATGGGGAAGTTCCAGGGAGAAATGACGACAGCAATGCCTCGCGGTTGATAGATGTAGCGGTTGGTTTCTCCGGCAAGATCATAATTATGTCCTTGTTCTAGGCGTTCCATTTCGTCGGCATAGTAACGACAGAAGTCAATGGCTTCGGAGACTTCAGCATCGGCTTGTTGCAGGACTTTCCCTACTTCTAAACAAATCCAAGCTGCCAATTCGTAGCGGCGTTGTTCCATGATTTCTGCGGCTTTTCGCAGGATTCGGGCCCGAACTCTGACAGGAGTCTTCTTCCATCCAGGAAAGGCAGTTTTTGCCGATTGAATGGCTTGTTCGGCTTGTTCGACGGAAATTAAGCCAATTTTGCCGACAATTTCGCTAAAGTTAGAAGGATTGACTGAATCAATCACTGTCTCAGTTTGGACATATTCCCCATTAACTAGAGGTAAATAGGTTTTACCCAGGGAATTGCGAACTTGGACTAAGGCTTGCTTGGCTTTTTCTCGCAATTCGGCGTTGGCATAGTCTGTATCTGCTGCACCGGGGAATTGATGATTGGGGAGTGGAGTATCTTTTTCTCTGATAACTGGCGGTGCGATCAACTCTTCGATGGGCCGTTCTTCCAGACTTTGTTTGAGGAAAGAACTGTTTGCTGTATTTTCTAGCAGACGGCGGATGAGGTATGCCATCCCAGGAAGAAGCTTTCCATAGGGGGCGTATACCCGTACTCGATGACCGCGTTTAACTAACGCTTGTGCCAAGTGATCGCCCATTCCGTAGAGGACTTGCATCTCGAAGCGACGGCGGGGAATGTTGAGGGTTTCGGCAATGGCACAGGCTAAGGCTTGCGATCGCACGTTATGGCTGCCAATCGCTGCATATAAATATTCGTGATTTTCTAGCAATAATTGTGTTAATCGTTCAAAATTAGCATCAGTCGCCGATTTTTCCCGATAAACTGGCTGCTGCCAATGGTGTTGAATGGATTTAATCGTTTCTTGATCCCAATATGCCCCTTTGACTAAGCGGACGGTTACTGGATACCCTCGTTTCTTGGCCCATTCAATCAAATCTTTTAAATCTCGCTCCGATTCTCGCAAATAAGCTTGTATTGTGACTCCGATGTCGGTACGAGTGCGAAATTCTTCTTCAAGCAACAATTCTTTAAGGATAGCGAAGGTCAAATCTTTGTAGACATATTGTTCCATGTCGAAGTGAACCGCAACTCCTAACTCCTTGGCGCGACGGAGGAGGATGCGAATTTGATCGCAGACTTTTTCCTGACTTCCTGCGGGATCGATAGGGTCGAATTGCGAGTAAAATGCGGTTAATTTGAGCGAAACTTGAACTTTTGGCAGTGATTCTCCATCCGATTCGTCAATTTCTGGCACTCTCGACCATTTTTGAGCTTCCTGGGTTAACTGTTCCATCAAATCCAGATAGCTTTGTAAATAGGCTTTTGCTTCTGCTTCTGTAATAACAGCTTCTCCCAACAAGTCGATACTGAACGCCATTTTGTCTTTTCGCAGGCGATCGATAGTCTTAATAACTTGTTGAACTGTTTCTCCGGCAATATACTTAAATGCGAGCGCTTCTACTGCTTTGCTAATGGTTGCAGCAGCGATTTGGGCCGGAGCAGAATTGGGATCGGTAAAATTGAGTATCCCTTTAAGTGCCGAGGGACGTTCTACCGACTCTTCTCCTAGATATTGTTGTAGGTGACGGGCAATTTCGGCGTTACTGTGCAAAGCAGGCAAACAGTCAATGAAGCGAAACAATTGAACCCGCAAACCCGGATTACTCATTGCCCAGTCGAGGAGTTTATCATCCCAGCGCATTTGATCGCGCATTTGTGCCCAGAGGGAACGTTTTTCCCGCGTGGTTTCTAGAAGTTTTCGAGCAATTTCTTGGGTTTTAGCTTCGTAACTTTGATGAGAATTTATTTGAACAACCACAGTTAATTAACTCCCATTGCGATCGAGGTTGTTTAGCAGGACTGATTCGGATCAAATGTTTTATTTTGATGCTTTAATTTAAGATCCCAAATATATTATTTTAGCATTTGTATGCGGCACACTGCTGACCGGAGCTTAGACGAGAACGAATAGAATTAGCGATAGCCGAAGATTTTCTTGATAGAAAATGATAGTTATCTATGCTGAAATTAAACTACTAAAGTAACTAGAGCGAATAACTTTTTCAGGCGATCGCAATTCAATGAGTAAATAAAGATTGCTGCTCTACATAATCTTTCAATTGCTCAATCGTCATGCCATTACAAGAAGCGATATAGTAAGTCCCGTGCCAAAAGGCATCTTTACAAAAGTTATCGATACAAGCTTTAAATTCTTTGCGAATGAGCCGACTAGAAACCGTTTTGAGGTTGTTCACCAGCTTGCTCAATTGTACCTCTGGCGGGAAGTCAATGAGCAGATAAACGCGATCTTCATCTCCTTGAAAATCTTCCAGCGTGCATTTCCACTTCTGACAGGTTGCTTTTACAATTTCGCGAAGGCGCTCCAGCATTGCTGAATCGATGACCTTGCAGTGGTCTTTCGTCACTAGCACTAAATAAAACTTAAGACAGTAAACGTTTCTATAGCCTTTATTTGGCTGCATAGCGCTAATTTTGGATGATGGATATAATAAAAGTATGATACTGATAGACGAGTATCAGATAAATCTTTCTTCAAAATAGAAAACTGTCAAGCACAGAAGCATTCTACTGAAGCAAGATAAAAAACACTCCAAATGACTTGGAAAAATATTTGCGGTTATTCCGGTGATGACATAGCATCTGCAAAAAGCTAGATAACTTGACTTCTTCGGAATTAACTGTCCAAGTCGTGTAGAGAATCATATAGGTGAAGAAAGAGCTTCATCATTAGGTCGTGTGATGACTCTGCTTCTGTGCAAAGGATATACTCCCAAGCATTGCAGATGATCGCTCTACTTCTTCCCTTCGATCCTATCGCAGCTAGCAGGAGGTCTGCCATGGAAAGCTCATGGTTTGAACTGACTTTAGAACAAGAGTTTCAAATGAGACTGATGGAAGAAACAGTCCAGGAAATGACTCGCGAACAGATGCAGGATCTCTTAATTGAGACAGCACGATTGTTGATGGTTAAAGACAACGTGCTACGCCAGGTGATTAAGAGTTGTCCGCTCTGAATTTACAACATACTATCGATCCTAAATTAAGGTGAAAGGCGATGGTCAAACAACTATCGCTCGAACAAATTGTTGCCTGTGGCGTGAGAACAGAAACAGCCGTCGCGATGCTGCCGCAGCTTAATCAATGGTTTGCCTCTGGGAGTGCGATCGCGTGTTGGCAACAGATTGTCCGACAACTCCTCAGTCCTAATTATCCCTTCGCCCTGCACGAACTCCTCTATGCAACCACTTTCTCAGATTGGGATGCAAGTCAAGGAGAACCTCCCGCCTGGTTTCCCTCCGACGAACAGATCAGGGAAACTAATGTTGCAGCTTTGATGCGCCATCTAAAGATTAATTCCTACCGAGAACTTCACACTTGGTCAATTCAGCATCGAGCCGAGTTTTGGGCAATAATGATTCAACGCCTAGAGATCCGCTTCGCAGAGAAATACAAAGAAATTGTCGATCTGTCGCATGGCGTAGAGTCCCCTCAATGGTTAGTTGATGCCCGTTTCAACATTGTAGAAAGCTGTTTTCAAGCACCTGAAGCTGCACCCGCCCTCATTTTTCAGTCGGAAAGGGATTCTCTTGCTATTGTGACCTATAGAGAACTTCAGGCCTTAACTAACCGCGTTGCTAATGGACTGGTAGAGGCTGGCTTTCGTGTTGGGGATGCGATCGCCATTGCTATGCCCATGACTGCCGAATCTGTGGCGATTTACCTGGGAATCATCAAAGCTGGTTGCGTGGTAGTCTCGATCGCCGATAGTTTTGCGGCTGAGGAAATTGCAACGCGATTGCGCCTATCTGGGGCCAAAGGGATTTTTACCCAAGATACCATTTTGCGGGCTGGCAAGCTGTTGCCCCTCTATTCTAAAGTCATCGATGCCAACGCACCTAGAGCCATTGTCCTGTCCCTGAATTCTTCTTTATCCATTCAACTGCGCCCTGGCGATCTGAGTTGGGAAGCGTTTCTGAGTTCTAACGAGCAATTTGATGCGATTCCTGCCCATCCGTCTGCTCATACCAATATCCTCTTCTCCTCCGGTACGACAGGCGAACCGAAAGCCATTCCCTGGAGTCAAACCACCCCCATTAAATGTGCGGTTGACGGACACCTGCACCACGACATCAAACCTGGGGACATCGTGGCGTGGCCGACTAACTTGGGCTGGATGATGGGCCCGTGGCTGATCTACGCTAGTCTGATCAATCGGGGAACCATTGCTCTCTACTATGGAACCCCTAGTGATCGCGGATTTGGTCAGTTCGTTCAGGATGCCCGCGTCAAGGTGCTAGGATTAGTGCCCAGTCTGGTGAGTGCCTGGAAAGCAAGTGCCTGTATGCAAGGACTTGACTGGAGTGCGATTAAAGCCTTTAGCTCGACGGGTGAGTGTTCTAACCCACGAGATATGCTCTACCTGATGTCTCTAGCTGGATACAAACCCGTTATCGAATACTGTGGCGGCACTGAAATCGGCGGGGCCTACATTACGGGAACGATGGTACAACCTGCTACCCCTGCAACCTTTACTACCCCTGCTTTAGGTTTAGATCTGGTCATTCTCGACGGAGGCGGTCATCTTGCCGATAAGGGTGAGGTGTTTCTCGTTCCCCCTTCTATCGGACTTTCCACCGAGTTGCTCAACAAGGATCACCATCAGGTCTATTTTGCCGACACTCCCCTTTTTTCAACCCCTCTGCGTCGCCACGGCGATTGGATGGAACGCTTGCCCAACGGTTATTATCGCGCCTGCGGCCGCGTTGACGACACGATGAATTTGGCTGGGATCAAGGTGAGTTCGACTGAAATCGAGCAAGTTCTCAATGCTGTGGCCGGAATCAGTGAAACTGCTGCGATCGCAATATCTCCGCCAGAAGGAGGGCCGAGTCAGCTAGTTATCTACGCGGTAGTCGTACCCAACATTGAGATAACGAAAGAAGCACTGAAGATTTCCTTGCAAGCGGCAATTAGTCAGCGTCTCAATCCTTTTTTCAAAATTCGCGATCTCGCGATCGTTGATGCGTTGCCTCGCACTGCTTCTAATAAAGTTATGCGTCGCCTACTGCGCGAACAATATCAAGCTAATTTCCTAAAATCTTCCAACAGTTAGAGGAGGTAGTCTTAGAAAAACTTTTTGTTTGCCAAGCTGTATAAGTTGATTCAAATTCTGAGAAAAGCCTAAGCAATTTATTGATTCAGTGATGAGCTTGTTCAATTAGATTATTAAGATATTTATTTAGTTCTAAAAAATCAGAGTACAAATACTTAATGCGGCTCTTTAGAATTCTATCTTATAATGAAAGAACAAGTGAAATCTAATAGCACTAACCAGCAAAAAAAACGACAAGAAAGCAAGATATAACTCTTGTTAAAGCCTGGGGATCAAGAGAATCAGAATATTTAACTGATTTCAACCAGTAGAAAAATATAATCTGCCTAATGATGGGTGATTATCTCCTGTGAGGAGCAAGAAAAATCGCTTTTTTTCCAGAGCTTTTTGAGTTATAAAATAGACTCGATCTTCTTTTGCTAAATAGTTTTTGTCTGGGAGTAGCTTTGAGTAATAACTAACTCCTAATCTATCTGACACAATTGCTCTGAAATTCCTCGAATAAGAGGAGGTAATTCTAATGCTGACTTCCTTAACAACTCAAAACTTTAACTGTATTGCAGATTATGCTTTGGAAACCATTAATTCTATCAAGTTAGATAGAATCAAGAAATTTTTTGAGAATCTACCTATCGATCCTTATTTAGAAGGAAATTATCGCTTAAGACGACTCTCTAACTTCATCGTTTCTTCTAATAACTTAGTCAAGCTATCACATAGTCGCTTATTTCAAAGTAAAGACTACAATCCCTTACTAGGCGATATCGTAAGAGAGTTTGAAGAACTAGACGAGAAAATGATCGAACTCGAAGACTTCAAAAATATGGTTTTTGAGTTTTTCGCTTTCTGTCAGCTTTGCTCGACCTACAATGAAATTGGAGTGCATCAGATTAGAACGACCACTTCGGTTCAACAAATTGGCAATCCGGCTCCTGAAGGAATTCATAGAGATGGGGTAGATTTGGTTGGAATATTCTGTGTCAATCGAGAAAACATTGAAGGGGGAGAAACTCATCTCTATAAAGATAAAAATGGCAGCCCAGTTTTCAAAAAAATTCTCAATCCGGGTGAGTTATTAGTGTTCAACGATCGCCAAT
Source organism: uncultured Pleurocapsa sp. (assembly GCA_964441015.1). Classification (GTDB taxonomy): domain Bacteria; phylum Cyanobacteriota; class Cyanobacteriia; order Cyanobacteriales; family Microcystaceae; genus Hydrococcus. Next base: position 2,407 of record CAYTUO010000012.1, on the reverse strand, counting down.
TTTTCCACTATACTTCTCCTATCAAGCCAATCGGCGATCGCCAGGGCATCAGAGATGTTTTTGTCTTAACTTGTCCGGGATTAATCGCCAAACAATACGAAACCAACTGACAAACAGCGTTGATATGGATCTCGATCTTGAGTGGATACGTGCCCAGTTTCCATCGCTAACCCAAGAGATTGACGGACAATCCGTCGTTTTCTTCGATGGCCCTGGCGGCACCCAGGTACCTAAAGCGGTGATCGATGCAATAAGCGACTACTTGCTGCGCTCGAATGCTAATGCTCATGGCGCTTTTGCCACAAGTGCTAGGACAGATGCATTAATTGCTTCAGCACGTAGGGCGATCGCCGATTTTCTGGGGTGCGATGCCGATGAGGTAGTGTTTGGTGCCAACATGACGACGCTTACCTTTGCTTTCAGTCGCGCCATCGGTCGAGAGTTGCAACAGGGCGATGAGATCGTCGTGACGAGACTCGACCATGAAGCCAATGTTTCTCCGTGGAAAGCTTTGGAAGAACGCGGCGCTGTCGTCCGTATGGTCGATATTAACGTAGAAGACTGTACGCTAGACATGAGCGATCTGGAGCGGCAGATTAACGAACGAACTCGAATCGTCGCGATCGGGTATGCATCCAATGCAGTCGGCACCATTAATGATATTGCAACTGCCATTCGATTGGCTCGTGCTGTTGGCGCATTAGTTTTTGTCGATGCCGTTCACTATGCTCCCCACGGCGCGATCAACGTGCGTGACCTTGATTGCGACTTCCTAGCTTGCTCAGCTTACAAATTTTTTGGCTCTCATGTCGGTGTTGTGTACGGCAAGCGCGAACATCTGGCCCGTTTGCAACCTTACAAGGTGCGACCTGCCTCAGTAGAGGTTCCCTCGCGTTGGGAAACCGGAACTCTAAATTACGAAGGACTTGCAGGACTGGTGGCCGCGATCGCCTATCTAGCCGAAATCGGTCGCCGCATCTTGCCAGCAGTAGAGAACCGTCGTTCTTTGCTACTAGCAGCAATGCAAGCGATCGCGCAATACGAAAGAGAGTTAAGCCAACAGTTAGTGCCTGGACTATTGCAAATTCCTGGCTTAACGCTTTATGGCATTACTAACCCAGATCGCTTTGCTTGGCGCACGCCAACGGTTTCCATCCGACTCGCCGGACATACGCCCTATGAGGTTGCCAAAGCCTTGGGCGATCGCGGTATTTTTACTTGGAACGGCAACTTTTATGCCCGTCACCTCAGTGAACGCTTAGGGGTTGAGTCGAGTGGGGGATTCGTGCGGATCGGTCTAGTCCACTACAACACAGTCGAAGAGATTCATCGTCTGTTGAAAACTTTGCAAGAAATTGCCACTCTTGCTGCGTCTTGACCAATCCCATAGCGAATGACACCCTTACAAGTGTCCCCATCGCTCAAGACATTAACTTTTGAAAAAACTAAGGTAGAGATAGGAAAACAAATTAGTTAGCCAGTCTCGAAGGGAAGCACATCCAGGTTTTGCCCAGTTCCTGGCTTATACCACTAAAAACTAGGCATTTCTTTGACTATAAATCGGAGTCTCCTGCCAAAAGAAAGATGAATCAATCCCTGTCCCGTCACGATCCTTTAGCCAGTAGAAACTCAGAGCAAATTAGTTCTCAGATTAACCCTTGCCTGATTCGCCTAGTCTATCCGCTTGGGTGTTATGCGGTTATGCCCTTATTTTTTGGGCAGATAGAAGTGATAGGGCGAGAAAATATTCCTAAAACTGGCCCTGCGATCGTAGCACCAACTCATCGTTCTCGCTGGGATGCCTTGATTATTCCACATGCTGTTGGTCGGTTAGTAAGCGGACGTGACTTGCGGTTTATGGTAACTTCTGATGAATACAATAGACCCATTCAAGGCTGGTTTATTCGGCAACTGGGAGGATTTCCCGTCAATGTAGCTCGTCCGGGATTTGGCAGCTTAGCTCAAAGCATCGAACTGTTGTCTCAAGGAGAAATGTTAGTCATTTTTCCCGAAGGAGGAATCGTTCGAGATACAAAAGTTCATCGTCTCAAGCGCGGTGTTGCTCGCATCGCCCTAGAAGTAGAATCCGCTCATTCCAATAGTGGAGTAAAAATTTTACCGATCGCTGTCAAATACGATTCTTTTTATCCTAGCTGGGGTAGCAATGTTACTGTCAAGATTGGCGAACCCATCGACGTTGCCAATTACAGTAGCGCCTCAATGAAGAAAAGCTCCGAAAAGCTAATCGGCGCTCTAGAAACTTCACTTAGAGAACTCTACGAGGAACCAAGCCACGCAATCTCGATGGCGATTGCACAAGATTTTTAATCTGACGGAGCGATCGCCTCAAGAACCTGGTTCTTCAGGAGATATTATGCTAAACTATTAGGTAAATGCCAGTGTAATA
>CAYTUO010000011.1:0-26060 GCA_964441015.1 uncultured Pleurocapsa sp. | reverse complement strand
CTCATTATGTAACGCGCCGTTGGTTTGGCTCGATGCGAAATAACCTACTCGATGAGTTAATTGCTGATTATAGAGGGATTGTTAGCGCGATCGGCTATTATCGGGCAGACTGGTTTTTACATTTTTTGGGTTTACAATCGTTTCCAGTATATCGTCAAGGGGGACGATTGGAAAATTATCGAGGAGATCCTCCGCTATCAGACGGGGCCTTTAAAATTCTGCAAGTACTAGTAAAAGCAGCAGCCGAAAATTTAGAACAGTTTGAACAAAAATATCGTCAGCAAATGAAAACTAGACAAGAAGAAATTCAGATTTTAATGGCCCTGACAACGCTAAGACTTGAAGAATTAGCTTCTGAGCAAGGAGTATTGCGCCTAGAAAAAGCCGTCAACGAGCAAAATGACAATTTATTAGACTTTTTGCCTATATCTCCCAGCAAAACCGTATAAATATTGAAGATGGATAGAGCAAACGGACTTATGCCAAATGCTTATTCTAAACTCCAATGAAGTCAAAGCTGGGTTAGAGAAAACAGTTATGACATTCCTTATATTGAAAAAGGTGAAATTATGACAGATAGTTTCCTAAAACAGTTAAGTAATAGCGATCTCCAATGGATCAAGCAAAACGGACAGCCACAAAAAATTCAGGCGGGAACTACCATAATCGAGCAACAGCGAGCGACAAATTTTTTCTATCTCCTAATTCGCGGCGAACTGACAGCTAGCATCAGCCAAAACCAAGGAGGAAGGTTAGGACGCGCTTTTGCGGCTCTTGAGGACGAGCAAGATTTAGAGCAGGAGATCGCTCGCTTTTCCCCTGGAGAAGTCTTAGGAAATATGCCTTTTGTCGAGCTAACCCCAGCAACCATGACCGTCAGAGCCGCAGAAAATTCGGCATTGCTGGCTGTTCCCTACCAGGCGATCGCAGAGCAATTAGAAGCAGATTTCAGCTTTGCTTCTCGGTTTTATCGAGGGATTGCTATCCTATTGTTAGAGCGTTTCGGTCGGCTCGTCCAATACTTCTTACGTCGCCAAAAAGGACAAATCCCTCCCCTACAGGATGTCCCCCTAATTTTTGGAGAACTGAGCGACAGTGACGTTGACTGGATGCTCGGAGCCGGAAGGTTGGAAGAAATCTCGGATGGGGAAGTTCTGATCCGTTCTGGCGAGCAGATCGAAAATCTCTATGTCATTCTTCAGGGAATGATCGCTATCTCAGTCAAAGAAGAACAGCCGAATCGACTGACGAGCCTCTTTGCTGCCTTGGAAAGCGAAGAAGACACCGATGAGTCTCTAGAGAGAGAAATTGTCCGCCTCTCACGGGGAGAAATTGTTGGGGAAACCCTTGCCCTAGACAACCCCCTGTCAAGCTTCACCCTGAGAGCTTTGGAGAACTCCGTCCTGCTGAGAATCCCCCAACGACAACTGCTCGTCAAATTACAACAGGATGTAGGAATGGCGGCTCGCTTCTATCGCGTCGTTGCCATGCTGCTCTCAGGTAGATTGCAAGGCTTGATTAGCCGCTTGGGATACGGGCGAAGTCGCTATCAGCTAGGGCAGAGTCTGGGGCAAGAAGCCGAATACGAAGATGAAATCGATTTAGAGACTATGGATAATCTCACTCTAGGAGGAGCGAGGTTTGACTGGATGCTAAAACGATTGAAGGTCAGCTAGACAAATTGTTAACCAAAAGAAGTGGATTAGTTATATGCCAGGCCCAGGAAAAATGTTTCGCGAAGAAGCCTTAGAGCGCTTATCCTCACCAGAGCGTCTCGACCAACTCATGAATGTCGTCAGTCCTAGAGCTTGGTTGCCTTTGGCGAGTCTGGGATCTTTGGTTGCCATTGCTGCTCTGTGGAGCGTATTTGGTCGGCTTCCGCTCACCGTTACCGGACAAGGCGTGCTGCTCTATCCTCGCAGCGTGGTACAGTTTCAAGCGCCTGGCGATGGGGCAGTGGTTCAACTGAATGTCACATCGGGAGATCAAGTCAAAAAAGGTCAAGTTATCGGGACCATCAGCCAATCCTCCTTGGAGAAGCAACTCCAACAGGAGAGGAATAAGCTATCGCAACTGCTCGCTCAAGCTCAAGATAGCGATCGCCTCCAACAGCAGCGACTGGCCCTAGAGCGACAGAATTTAGCCAAGCAACGAGCCAGTATTGAAGCCAGCTTGCGTCGAGATACTATCATACCCCTGTTGCGCCAAAAAAATCTGGATTTATTAGCCCAAAATCGCGTCGCCATCGAGAAAAGACTTAACACCAATCAAGGAATTTTGCCCAAACTCCAGCAAAAAAATCTGACGGCGATCGAGGAAAAACGAAAGAGTTTAGAGAAGCGATTAGAAGAAATTAGAAATTTGCTACCGAAATTAAAAGAACAGGTAGAGGCTCGCCGCCGTTTATTAAATGCTCAATTAATTACCGCAGATGCCATGTTGGGCACTGAAAGAGAATACTTTGATAGTCTGGCAAGGCTTTCAGAATTGGAAGCTCAACAGAAAGAGTTAGACCTTCAGGAAACGAACGCCGAACGGCAGTATTTAGAAAATCTCAACCAACTTAACGAACTCACCGTCAAACTTCAAGAAATTACTGTTCAAGAAATCGATCTGCAAAGACAATACCTACAAAGTCTCAACAGCGTTGACGAACTGAAAACGAAACTGGAGGAAATTAACACGCAACTAGCGAAAGTCGCTCAAGAATCATTAGAAACAACCATTAATCGAACCAATAATATCCAAGAAGTGAGGCGCAGAATAGCGCAATTAGAAGCAGAAATAAAGCAAAAAAGCCAAATTATTAGCGATTACAACGGTAAAATCCTGGAAGTTGCCGCAGTACCCGGACAATTGGTCTCGGCTGGAACTCGTCTAGGCTCGCTCGACGCAGAAGCCTCCGGCAGCAAACTCATGAGCCTTATTTACTTTGCGGATAAAGATGGCAAGCAAATTAAACCTGGCATGGAAGTACAAGTCACTCCTAGTCTAGTGAAGCGGGAACGCTACGGGGGCATTGTCGGTAAAGTAACGAGCGTCTCTCCTTTTCCAGTCACCCTGCAAGATATGTCAACAACAATTGGCAACCAAAATCTAGCTGAAACTCTGGCGGAAAGACTCGGACAAAGCGGCGGTAAAGCTCCCGTACAAGTTCTTGCCGCACTGGAAACCGATCCCAACACGATCAGTGGCTACAAGTGGTCTTCCTCAAACGGCCCGCCCCTACAACTGTCTTCAGGCACCACGGCACAAGTTCGAGTCAAGGTAGGAGAAGTGGCACCCATTTCCTACGTCATCCCCATTTTTAGATCTCTTACAGGTATCTACTAAAAAAAAAGTATGCCAATAGCCTTGATTGATAATTTGCTCAAACCCAAACAGCCAGGTCGGGTACGCACGCCCACAGTACTGCAAATGGAAGCAGTCGAATGCGGGGCTGCCGCGCTAGGAATCATTCTGGGTTACTACGGTCGGATTGTTCCCTTAACCGAATTGCGGCGCGAGTGTGGCGTATCGCGCGATGGCAGCAAAGCGTCTAACGTTCTCAAAGCTGCTCGTCTTTATGGTTTAAATGCCAAAGGGTTTAAAAAATCCCTCGAAGATGTTCAAACGATTACTCCTCCTTTCATTGTTTTCTGGAACTTCAACCACTTTGTCGTCCTAGAAGGCTTTGCCAACAATAAAGTCTACCTCAACGATCCAGGAACAGGCCCCAGAGTCGTTTCCTTTGAGGAATTCGACCAAGCTTATACGGGGGTCATCCTGGTAATGGAACCGGGCGAGGACTTTAAAAAAGGAGGCAAGAAAAAAAGCATTATTACCGCTTTGGGATCTCGCTTGCAAACCTCGCGTCAGGCAATTATCTTTTGCTTGGTAGCTGGACTGCTCCTGACCATTCCTCGTTTGGCAGTGCCAGCCTTTACTCAAGTATTTGTGGATGAAATTCTCGTCGAAAACCGCCTTGATTGGTTGCGTCCCTTAATTTTGGGGATGGTGCTGGCGGCGGTACTCAGGGGGCTGCTGGCACGAATGCGACTTTCCTACCTGCGGCGATTAATGGTCAAGCTCTCCGTTGCCATGTCGGGTCAGTTTGTTTGGCATACCATTCGCTTACCAGTCGGGTTTTATGCCCAACGATTTGCTGGAGAAATTAGCAACCGCTCCAAACTGAATGACAAAGTAGCAGAAGTTCTTTCAGGCCGACTGGCGACTACTGCAATCGATGTTTTGATGATGGGCTTTTATGCCCTAGTGATGTTTCTTTATGACTGGGTTTTGACCCTGATTGCCATTCTCTTTGCTGCCTCAAACTTCGTCGCCTTACAGTCGCTGTCGCGCAACCGCGTCGATTCTAATATTAGACTTTCTCAAGAAACGGGGAAGGTAGCTGGAGTTGCCATTAGCGGCATCCAAAGCATAGAAACGGTCAAAGCTAGCGGCTTAGAGTCTGACTTGTTTTCTAAGTTTGCTGGGTACTATGCCAAAACCATCAACGCCCAACAGGACTTAGGACTGCCAACCCGACTGCTGACGGTATTGCCGACCGTTTTGACCTCCCTAGCCATCACTTCGATCTTAGTGGTCGGCGGTTTTCGGGTAATGGAGGGAAGTCTCAGTATCGGGATGCTCGTTGCCTACCAAGCCTTAACCCAAGAATTTCTCAAACCCGTTAACCAAATGGTGAATTTTGGCAGTACGCTGCAAGAGTTAGAAGCCGACTTGAACCGCCTCGATGACGTGCTGGAAAACCCGGTTGATCGCGAAGCAGAGCGCCAACTGAATCAAGCGAACACTCCGTTAGTTATCCTCGATCGCGACTCGTTTAGATTGCAAGGATACGTGGAGTTGCGTGACCTCACCTTTGGCTATAGCCGCTTGGGAGACCCACTGATTAAAGATTTGAGCTTGACTCTCAAACCCGGACAACGGGCAGCCTTAGTCGGGGGAAGCGGCTCTGGAAAGTCCACCGTGGCGAAGTTAGTGACCGGACTCTACGAACCCTGGTCGGGAGAAATTCTCTTGGATAGCATCGCACGCGATCGCATTCCTCGTCCTGTTTTGGCTAATTCCCTGGCCATGGTCGAACAGGAAATCTTTCTCTTTGCTGGGACAATTCGGGAAAATCTCACGCTTTGGGACTCAACCGTGCCAGAAGATGACTTGATCAGAGCTTGTCAGGATGCCGCCATTCACGATCTGATCCTGAATATGCCTGGAGGCTACAATACCGAACTCAGCGAGGGAGGAATGAACCTCAGTGGCGGACAGCGCCAGCGTTTAGAAATTGCTCGCGCTTTGGTGAGAAATCCAGCCGTATTGGTTCTCGATGAGGCAACCAGCGCCCTAGATGCAGAAACAGAGCTAATCATTGACAGAAACCTGCGCCGGCGGGGTTGTTCTTGCATTGTCGTCGCCCACCGACTCAGTACCATTCGCGATTGCGATGAAATTATCGTCCTCTCAGCAGGCAAAGTGGTGCAGCGAGGCACCCATGAAGAGCTACGCAGCAGCCCCGGAGTCTATACCCGCTTAGTTGGCAGCCAAGAAGGATAAACCATGACCATTGTTCAGCAAGGACGCATCATTAAAGGAAACGAACCCCTGCTATTGGATGACCCCCAAACCGTCTGGGTCGTGCAGTCAGGGTCTCTGGTCTTGCACGCGATCGTAGTGGACGCAGGCGAACCCAAAGGCAATCGCCGCCATCTCTTTAATGTCAGTGCAGGGGAAGTGTTGCTGGGAGCTACCTTAGCGCCGAGTGCAAAAGCCAATGGAAAACGCGGCATTTTGGCAGTCGCCCTCGAAGAAAGTCAACTACAACAACTATCCCTTGAAGATTTTGTCGCCCAAATAGAAGCGCGTGACCCCGAAGCGATCGCCCTTTTGGAAGGCTGGCTCCATCATTTAGGCGAATGGTTTCGCCAACAGCCAACAGCAGCCAACGTGCCCGCGAATTCTTTAGTGGCTGAGGGAACGCATTACTTGTCATTACTCAAAGAACAAGCGTTAATCGCTCCTAGAGAACGGATCGCCTGGATAGAGATGCGCCAAGGCAGTACTTGCTGGCTGGGAAGCGAAGACCTAAAACTAGACGCTTCCTCTCCACCGATTCCTCTGATTCCTGGGATGTGGTTGGAGGCAGAAAATCCCGTTGAAGTTTATAGCACCCCAACAGAAGAACTGGAAAATGTCGAGCAGATTCGAGCAAGTTTAAGCCAGTTACACGCTTATTTCTTCGATTACTTCAATTTACTAGAACAGCAAAAAATTGAGGCAGATTTTCGACGCTTTCAGGAACGGGAGCGGCTTAATCGACAGATGCTCGAAGCCTCGATGGGAGAGTTAGCGGCGGTGTTGCATCCGCAAAAAGCTGAATTCTTCCAGGAAGGAACTCCTTTGCTGATCGCGGCGGGAGCCGTTGGTAGAGCGATGGGAATTGAGATTCGTCCACCAGGGCAATCGGAAGACCTCCTGCGGCTGACAGATCCCCTAGAGGCGATCGCACGGGCTTCCCAATTCCGTACCCGTCGGGTAGTGCTAGTCGGCGACTGGTGGCGACAGGAACACGGCCCCATGTTAGTGTATACCAAGTCCAACGAGCCAGTAGCGTTGTTACCAGAGGAAGGGAACCGTTACGTTCTCTTTGACCCAGAATCCTTAACGCGATCGCCGCTTAATGAGGAGATAGTCGCCAACCTGAAGCCAGAAGGTTACACCTTTTATCGACCTTTGCCCCAGTTTGTCTCCAACGCCGTTGATATTTTCCGTTTTGGCATCAAGGGCTATGAAAAGGATATTGCCGCGATTGTCGTCATGGGAGTGCTGGCAACGCTTTTAGGAATGGTAACTCCTCAAGCCACGGCGATCTTAATCAACAATGCCATTCCCGACAGCGATCGCGTTCTCTTGGCCCAAATTGGACTGGCGCTGTTTGCTGCTGCTTTCGGACAAGCTGCCTTTCAGTTGGCGCAAGAAATTATTACCCTCAGAGTAGAAAGTGCCGCCGATGCCTCTCTCCAGCCTGCTGTGTGGGATCGACTGCTGAAATTAAGTCCGGCGTTTTTCCGCAAGTATGCATCCGGCGATCTCGTCAATCGCTTGCTAGCCGTCAGTCAGATTCGCAGTCAACTCAGTGGTTCTACGCAACGCACCCTCCTAAGTGGCCTGTTTGCTCTGCTCAACCTAGTGCTGATGTTTGTTTATAGCGTCAAACTCGCCTGGGTAGGCGTGGGCTTAACCCTCCTAGTCATCGTAGTAACCGCGATCTCTACAAGGCTCTTGGTACGCAAACAGCGCAGACAGGAAGAGTTAGATGGGGACATCAACAGCCTTACCGTTGAACTGATTAACGGAGTAGCTAAGTTACGAGTGGCGGCCGCCGAAGAACGAGCCTTTGCTGCTTGGGCAAAACAGTACAGTCAGCGAGCGAAGCTACAATCTGGCATCAAAAGAGTGGATGATAGCCTTTCGGTCTTTAATGAAGCGCTGCCCTTGATTAGTTCCGTGCTGATGTTTTGGTTTGCGATTTTGTTTATTGAGATGGCCGAGGCTAAAGGAAACCCTAGTGGATTAACCGCAGGCACATTCCTGGCTTTCAATGCTGCGTTTACGATTTTTATTAGCGGCGCGATCGACATCAGCAACACCCTGACCGATATCTTGGAAATCGTTCCCCTTTGGGAGCGAGCGCGGCCTATCGTGCAGTCAGAGCTAGAAGCCGATCCGAAAAAGGCAGATCCGGGGCGATTGCAAGGTCGGATCGCCTTAGAACACATTACCTTCCGCTACCGAGAAGATGGCCCCCTGACGCTCGATGATGTCACCATCCATGCCGAACCCGGAGAATTTGTGGCGATCGTCGGCCCGAGTGGGAGCGGCAAATCAACTGTATTTCGCTTGTTATTGGGTTTTGAGACTCCTTTAAGTGGAACAGTCTATTACGATGGTCAAGACTTGGCTGGACTCGATATCCAAGCCGTTCGACGACAGTTGGGCGTTGTCTTGCAAAACGTGCGAATTTCCTCAGCGCCGATTTTCGACAGCATTTCTGCGGGAGCGCTGGTGACTCTCGATGAAGCTTGGGAAGCGGCACGGATGGCAGGATTTGACGCAGATATTAAGGTAATGCCGATGGGAATGCACACGGTTATTAGTGAAGGCGGGACTAATCTTTCTGGCGGACAACGGCAGCGACTTTTGATTGCCCGCGCCCTCGTTTTAAAGCCCAAAATTATCCTGATGGATGAAGCTACTAGCGCTCTCGATAACCAAACCCAAACGATTGTCACGGACAGTCTCGACAGATTGAATGCGACTCGGATAGTCATTGCCCACCGTCTCAGTACTATCCGCAATGCTGACCGAATTTATGTTGTTGAAGCGGGGCGCGTCGTACAGGTGGGAACATTTGATGAATTGGTTGAGCAAGAGGGGTTATTTGCCCGACTGGTGGCTCGTCAGTTGGATTGAGCTAGTTATAGAAGGAGGAAGAGGGGGATGGGGAGTGTGTGGGGACATTTACCAGTTATCAGTTATCAGTTATCAGTTATCAGTGAACTAATTCCCAATCACTAATCACCAATCACCAATCACCAATCACCGATCGCTGCTCATTGTAAAGAATTGTTGTATTATCGTAAGAACAATAACAAAAACTTAATGCAATTTTTCAGAGGATTTCCAAGATGCCTTATATAGAAGAAGAGGGTGGACGGCTCAATAATTATGCGATCGAGCCGAAAGTTTATCGGGCCGAACCCCCAACTAAAACTCAACAGCGTAATTACATTATTTTGGGGATTTTGGCTCTACTACTTGTGGGTGGATTAATGGCTGTTGCAGTATATGCATCAAAAGCTAGCTAGGGAAAGGATTCAGGATCTAATTGATGAGTGATGGGTTGGTTAAAGGTAACGAACAAGCTTGAATGAGTTCATCATTCATCATTTTCTGCTCTTTGGTTTTGAATAGTTTTGAGGGTTTCGAGAACTTTTTGCGCTTTTTCTGGTTTGTTCTGTTCGTTAAAAAGTTTAGCAGCCTCTTCTAGATCGGCGATAGCTTGGTCTTTATTGCCAAGTTTAGAATGAATCACACCGCGATTGTAGAAAGCCTCAGCAAAGCGGTCATTTAATCGAATGCTTTCCGTGTAATCCTCTAAAGCTTCAGTATAGTTTTTTAGACGGCTATAGGCTAAGGCTCGGTTATAATAAGTGCCCTCAGAGTCGCTTTTCAGACGAATTGCTTCAGTGAAATCCGCGATCGCCTCTTCATGTTGACCGAGATCGTCTTTCGCATTGCCTCGATAGATATAAAAATCTGCAAAATTCGGTTCGAGTTTAATCGCTTGAGTGCAATCTGAAATTGCGGCCTCATATTCTTTCATCAGGTAAAAAGCATAGCAGCGATTGCCATAAGCGTAGGCATAGTCAGGATTAAGCTCAATTGTTTTATTGTAATCTTCTAGAGCGAGTGGATAATTTCCTAGCGCATGATAAGCATAGGCGCGATTGTAGTAAGTATCCGCATCTTCAGGGTTTAGCTCGATAGCACGAGTAAAAGCCGCGATCGCCCCTTGATAATCGCCTGCTTCTATCTTATCTACCCCTTGGTTATACCATTCCACCGCACTTAACTCTTTCTGTTCAGATTCCTGAGATTCTTCCGCCTGCTTAGTTAATTGAACGAGTGGAGATTGATATAGCGGAGGCGATTGAGCATAAGCTGGCGCATCTACTATGGCGATTCCGGCAAAAATTGCCAACATACTAAGGGATTGTCTGCCGTACTTCATCGCTACTCCTCGATTTCTCTGTCATTTTAGGTTGCCTAGTTGAACGCGCTAAGGCTGTGAGTCATAAATATGGGAAAATAAAACAGCCAAGATAGGATAAAAAAATGTTGAGATCGTTAATAGTTACTTTACTATTTATAGTCAGTCTAACCCTCTCCAGTTGTTCCACAGGAATTGGGAATCTTCAGCACTACACCAATACTGCCAAGGGCTATGAATTTTTCTATCCTAACGGTTGGATTCAAGTTGATGTCAAAGACGCATCAGAAGGCGTTGATGTTGTTTTTCACGATCTCATCGAACGAAGCGAAAATTTAAGCGTTATTATCAGTAGCATTCCAGGCGATAAAACCTTAGCCGATTTAGGAACGCCTTCAGAGGTAGGTTATCGTTTTCTGCAAAAAATCAACAACGATTCTTCACTTCAGCGAGAAGCCGAACTAATTAGGGCAGAATCTCGCGAATCTGAGGGAAAAACTTATTATACCTTGGAATATAAAGTCAAATTGCCCAACAATCAAGAACGACACGATCTCGCTAGTGTTGCTGTCAGTCGCGGTAAACTCTATACTTTTAATCTTTCCACGGCTCAACAACGTTGGGAAAAAATTAAAAACCTTTTTGAAGTTGCCGTCAACTCTTTCTTGATTTACTAAATTGGCGATCGCAGATGGGCAACTGAAAAATCATGAACGATGTAGCTTTTCCTCCTCCGACATTCGTTCTTGCTTCTGCTTCTCCTGCCCGCCGCAAGCTGTTGCAAACGGTGGGAATAGAACCGATTGTTTGTCAGAGTAACTTTGACGAATCGCGAGTTCACAGCGACGATCCCGTTGCACTAGTACAAATCTTGGCGCAGTGTAAAGCAGAAAGCGTTGCTAGTCAGTTTAGCGATGTTTTGCTGTTGGGGTGTGATTCTGTCTTAGCTGTCAACGGCGAGATTTATGGCAAACCGGAATCTCCAGAAGACGCGATCGCACGTTGGCAAAAAATGCGCGGTAATGAAGGTATTCTTTATACAGGTCATGCTCTCATTGACCAAAGGCAGGAACAACAATTAGTACGCTGCGGAATTACTAAAGTTTATTTTGCTAACATTAGCGATTCTGTTATCGAAGATTATGTCAGAAGCGGCGAACCTCTCAAATGTGCTGGCTGTTTTGCCCTAGAGGGAAAGGGAGGACTATTTGTCGAAAAGTTAGAAGGTTGTCACAGCAATGTTATTGGTTTGAGTCTTCCTTTGTTGCGTCAAATGTTGGCTGACTTAGGTTATTGCGCGACAGATTTTTGGAAATGAAATATTACTCCTCTGTATAAGACTGTTGGACGTTGCTGAATCAAAGTATGAATTTCTAGAATTACAATTCTCTAACTGCCCCCTAAATCCCCCGATTCCGGGGGACTTTGAATTTCGGTTCCCCCCCCAAGGAATCATATTTACATTCAGCAACGCCGACTGTTGCATTCCCGCACTTAAATCTACAAAAGTCGAATTTTCCTCGCCACAGAATGCACAAAAATACGCTGCTGTTGTTTGCATTTTGCCAGAAAATTTTTAATAAAAAAGAATAAATTTTAGAAAAATGTCAATAACACTTAAAAAAAAATAACAAAATAGATTAACCCACCCTCTCAAAGGAAAGGTGGGCAATTGGATTTGCGATTAGGTGCGCTTGATTTTGTCTTTCTGGCTAATAAAGACCAACCCAACTACTATGGGGATAACAACAATGACAGCACCCCAAACTAAGCTCCACAAAAAGTTAGCTAACGAAGGAGTCATAAACTTTTTACCCTTTTTTTATTTTTGATCTGCTTCGTTACTCATTTTATAAGGTTTTGCAAAGATTTCTAAGATTTTGTGACAAGCGATCGCGCCCGACTCACAATCAATCTTCAATTTACAATAATGATGCGATCGTATTTAAGCCTACCAATGACGCAAGCTTTTACTCCCACCACCGTTGACTGGTCTAACTTACTGCAACAGCTACTCGACAAACAATCTCTCTCCCAAGCACAAGCATCTCAACTGATGCAAGGATGGCTCAATGAAGAAATCCCTCCAGTTTTATCGGGAGCCATTTTAGTCGCTATCCAAGCAAAAGGAGTCTGTGCCGAAGAATTAGCAGGAATGGCGCAAGTTTTGCAAGCACAATCTTTACAGCAAAAACCCATTCAACACACACAACCCGTCATCGATACCTGTGGAACCGGAGGTGATGGTGCCTCTACCTTTAATATCTCTACCGCCGTTGCTTTTGTTGCGGCTGCGGCCGGGATCAAAGTCGCTAAGCACGGAAATCGTTCTGCGTCAAGTAACGTGGGTTCGGCTGATGTCTTGGAACATCTAGGGGTTAACCTGTCTGCCCCATCAGAAAAAGTGGAAGCAGCCCTCTCAGAAGTAGGGATTACCTTCTTATTTGCTCCTGGTTGGCATCCAGCGATGAAAAGCGTTGCTCCTCTGCGACGAACCTTAAAGGTGAGAACGGTTTTTAATCTCTTAGGCCCGCTAGTCAATCCCTTACGTCCTACTGGACAAGTCATTGGAGTTTACAATCCGCAATTTCTAGAACCGATCGCAAATGCTTTAAATCAATTGGGAACGCCTAAAGCTATTATCCTCTACGGTAGGGAAAAACTCGACGAAGCTGGATTAGGAGATATAACAGATTTAGCCTTACTGAGCGATCGCAAAGTAGAATTGAGTCAATTGCAGCCTGAAGTATTAGGTTTAACTCCTGCACCCATTGAAGCCTTAAAAGGCGGAAATGTTCCAGAAAATGCCGAAATTCTGCGAAATGTTTTGCAAGGCAAAGGGACTCAAGCCCAGCAAGATGCAGTAGCCTTAAATGCCTCACTAGCCCTTCAAGTTGGGGAAGTGGTTTTCTTTGAAGATCGTCGTCAAGCGGTAGAAAAAGCCAAAGAAATTCTTAAAAGCGGCGCTGCTTGGTCGAAATTAACAGAATTAGTTCAATTTTTGCAAAAAATTTAAAGAAATATTCTGATGTCCGTATTAAAAGACGCTTGGGAACACGATTGTATTACAACTAATAGAATCAATCTCCATTACGTGACTCAAGGAAAAGGGCGATTAATGTTAATGTTGCATGGATTCCCTGAATTTTGGTATTCCTGGCGACATCAAATTCCCGAATTTGCCAAAGATTATAAAGTTGTTGCTCTCGATCTACGAGGTTACAATGAGAGCGATAAGCCCCAAGCGTTAGAAGCCTATGCCATGAAAGAATTACTCAAAGATATAGAAGGGGTTATTAAAGGCTTAGGTTATGAAAATTGTCTATTAGTTGGACACGATTGGGGAGGAGCAATTGCCTGGAAGTTTGCTTATACTTATCCGCAAATGGTCGATAAATTAATTGTGATGAATATTCCTCATCCTGCAAAATTTCTAGAAGGACTCCGCACGCCTCAACAATTATTGAGAAGTTGGTATATCTTTTTCTTTCAGTTACCTGCTTTACCAGAATGGATATTAAAGTTGAATAATTATCAATTGATTGCTGATGTTTTTATTAATATGGCAGTCGATAAAACTGCGTTTACCCAAGCTGATCTAGATGCTTATAGAGATGCGGCAGCTAAACCAGGCGCTCTGACAGCAATAATTAATTATTATCGAAACAGTTTTCAGAAATTATTTAGAAATCCCCAAACGACTCAAAAGAGATGGGAAGTTTTAGAAATGCCTACTTTAATGATTTGGGGAGAGAATGATATAGCTTTGGGCAAAAAACTAACTTATGGAACAGAAAAATATGTCAATAATTTAACTGTTAAATATATCTCAAATTGTAGCCATTGGGTGCAGCAAGAACAGCCTCAGTTGGTGAATCAATATATGCGGGAATTTTTAGAAAATTCTGAACCCTGAAAACTTTTCTGAACTATGGGAGAAAAAAATTATGGGAAAGCAAGCTAAACTCAAAAAAATCAAGAAATTAACACAACAAGATGTATCGTCTCTATCTCCAACTCCAACAGATCCCGATCGCTTTGTCGAACATCTAGAAAAACAAGGCTACTCTTTAAAACGAATTCAACACGCTCCTGAAATCCCAACACAAAAAAAAGAACCACAGGTATAAACAGTAATCAGTAATCAGTTAATCGATTTTGGATGAAAGGATTTTGGATTCTCCCGATTTTAGATTTTAGATTTTGGATGAAAGGATTAGTTGCTCCTTTGTTCCCAGTCACCTTCTCACCAGTCACCTTCTCACCAATCACCTTCTCACCAATCACCTTCTCACCAATCACCAGTATTAGCTTAAAAAAGTCTAAGTCTACAGGAGTTTTCTAGGATGACAATGCGAAAATACCCAGATAAACTCTCAATGTTGGATCTGTAATCTATCTGGGACAAAATCATGAAGCTAGCATCACGAGTCGGTCAAGTAACGCCTTCTTTGACATTAGCGATCGATGCCAAGGCTAAGGCAATGAAAGCAGAGGGGATTGATGTCTGTAGTTTTAGCGCAGGAGAACCCGATTTTGATACACCACAACACATCAAAGACGCGGCTAAACTGGCGCTAGATCAAGGAAAAACGAAATATGGCCCTGCTGCTGGAGAAGCTAAACTCAGAGACGCGATCGCCAAAAAGTTATACCACGACAATCATCTCAATTATCAGCCAGAAAACATTATTGTAACCAATGGCGGCAAGCATTCTCTGTTCAATTTGATGCTGGCATTAATCGAACCTGGAGATGAGGTAATTATTCCGGCCCCGTTTTGGTTGAGTTACCCAGAAATGGTCAAACTCTCAGGCGGTACACCAGTTATTGTAGATACGTCTGAGGCAAATGAATATAAAATTACTCCCCAACAACTCCGTCAAGCAATTACTCCTCAGACAAAATTATTTGTTCTCAACTCTCCGTCTAACCCGACAGGAATGGTCTACACACCTGATGAAATCCGCGCTTTAGCCCAGGTTATCGTAGAAAGTGACATACTCGTTGTATCGGATGAAATTTACGAAAAAATTCTCTATGATGGTGCGGAACATTTGAGTATTGGTGCGGTTGGCGAGGAAATTTTTAAGCGTACTATTATTAGTAATGGTTTTGCTAAAGCCTATTCAATGACAGGCTGGCGTATTGGCTACCTAGCGGGCCCCATCCAACTGATTAAAGCAACGATTACCCTTCAAAGTCACAGTACGTCTAATGTCTGTACCTTCGCTCAATACGGCGCGATCGCAGCTTTGGAAGGTTCTCAAGAGTGCGTTCAAACAATGCTCGATGCCTTCACTAAACGGCGACAGTTCATGTTAGAGAGAATTAGTGCCATTCCTAAACTAACTTGTCCCAAACCCAACGGCGCGTTTTACGTTTTCATCGATATCAGCAAAACGGGGATGACTTCTATAGACTTTTGTCAAGCTTTACTCGAACAACAGGAAGTTGCTGCCGTCCCTGGGATCGCCTTTGGTGCTGACCAATGTATCCGTCTCTCCTATGCTACAGATATGACTTCGATTGAGAAAGGATTGGATAGACTTGATAAGTTTATTCGTTCTTTATAAGCTAACTCATAAAAACATAGGGAGGAGAATTGGTAGCAACTATTCGCTGTAGAAATCATGAATTTCCAAATATTCAGGCTATTCTTTTTGATAAAGATGGCACTTTAGAAGATTCGCAATCGTTTTTACGAGAACTGGGATACAAGCGAGCAAGAATGATAGATGCTCAAATTCCAGGTATTGGCGAGCCTTTGCTGATGGCGTTTGGCATTCAAGATAGTGTCCTCGATCCGACTGGGTTGATGGCAGTGGGAAGCCGTCGAGAAAACGAAATTGCTGCGGCTGCCTATATTGCAGAGACGGGACGCAGTTGGTTTGAATCTTTGGCGATCGCCCGCAATGCTTTTATTGAAGCAGACAAATATCTCCAAGACAAGGCGGCAACTTCTCCCCTGTTTACCGGAAGCCTAGAAGTCCTGAAGTTTCTTTCGGAAGCGGGATTAAAATTGGGTATCCTCTCGGCTGACTCCACAGCACAAATAGAGTCTTTTGTCAAGCGCCATCAGCTATCGGACTACATTCAAGTTATGATGGGTGCCGATCGCGGACTGAGTAAACCCGATCCGGCTTTGTTTTTGCAAGCGTGTCAGGAATTGGGAGTCGAGCCTAATGTAACTTTGATGGTAGGAGATTCTCAGGGAGATCTGGAAATGGCAAAAGCAGCAGGGGCAGCAGGCGCGATCGGGATTTGTTGGGGAAACCCTCAAGCTGCCTATTTAGAAAAAGCCGATGTCGCGATCGCACAACTCGATGAAATCCAAATTCTTTGATCCACAAGACTTATGCAAGAGGTTTATTCTCGGATTCGGGATAGCGGCGTGATGCATGAAAGACTCGTAAAATTTCTACCTAATTTGCATTGGTTAATTTGGCGAAAGTATTTTTAACTTCTTCCTCAGTGGCGAAGTCTCCTGCATCTGCTTCCCTGACACCTCTGTTAATCTCCTCGATTTGCCAACGGTGCATCTCTAGATACATCTCAATCGCTTCGTTGAGCACATAACTTCTATCACGGTTAATGCCTGCGGCAAGGGCATCAAGGGCGAGTTTTTTCTCCGTATCTACTCGAAAGGTGACGTTTTCCTTACTCATAATCGTCCCTCGCATTTAATCTTAATTCATTATATTGCATCGCAAGACAACACTTTAGTTAATTGCCTCACTGACTTGCATCACCGCTACTTCTTGCCCAGAAGCGATCAAAGTTTGACCGACGGGTAAAACAGCTAAACTATTAGTTTGTGCCAAATTAATTAAATTGCCAGAACTGTGACTGCCACCCGCTAACTGAAACTCATAGACACCATTGACTAATAATAATTGTCCCCAAAGATAGCTTTCCCGTTTGCCATCAGAAACTAAGCGATCGCGCGATCGCGCCTTGACAAAAGTAGGCAGCCAATGACTCGACAAACCCGATAATTTTTTCAGGGCAGGTTGTACGAAACGCCAGCAACTCACCAGGGCAGATACAGGATTTCCAGGGATGCCAAAGTAGGAACAACCATTGGCAAAAGTAGCAACTGTGAGGGGTTTTCCAGGTTTCACGGCAATACTGCGGACATGAATTTCTCCTCCCAATTCAGCAAGAATTTGCTCAACATAATCGTAATCTCCCACAGAAACCCCACCTGTCGAAAGAACCATGTCGGCAGTAGCAATTGCTTGAGCCATTTTTTCTGTAAGGCGATCGCGTCGATCCGCTACGATACCTAAGCGAATGGGAATTCCTCCCCCCCTGGCGACAAACGCAGCAAGCGCATACTGATTTGAGTCTACAATTTGCCCTGGTTGTAGGGTTTTATCTGGCGAAACTAACTCATCTCCAGTTGAAAGAATGGCAACGCGAGGACGACGATAAACCGTTAACTGGGTAGATTGGGCAGTAGCTAAAACAGCAATTTCTGGGGCATTAATGACAATTCCAGGCATCAGAAGCGGATTACCTGCTTGATAAAACTCCCCTCGTTGACGAACGAATGCTTTTGCCTTTTCTGGACTAGATAATACCAACACGCGATTTACTGGGTCAGCGCTTCGCCGATCGCCTTTGAGTTTAGTATTCTCCTGAATGACGATCGTATCTGCCCCGAATGGCATCATTGCCCCAGTAAAAATTCTAGCGGCTTGTCCTGACTCAATGGTTTTTTTGGGTTGAACTCCGGCGGGAATTTCTTCGACAATTTCGAGAATAACTGGGTTATTGGCGTTGCAAACTTGAACGTCAGCAAACTTGACTGCATAGCCATCCATCGCCGAATTGTCCCAGTAGGGAAAATCTAGGTTGCTGGTGACGGGTTGCGCCAAAATGCGACCTGCGGCATCTTCGAGATTGACAACTTCCGTATCTTGTTGGCTATCTAGCGGTTTGACTAGCTCTAGAATAATTGATTCTGCTTCTTTGACTGACAGCATAAAAGTTCATAGGGTGGGCAAAAAAGCTGCCCACTTGAATTTTTTACGGAACGATCAAGACTGGACAAGGTGCTAAATTAATCACGCGATTGGTGACGCTTTCTGCCACACCTTCTGCCGTCAATCCCAATCCCCGACATCCCATCACAATTAAATCCGCGCCAATTTCGTCAGCAACGTCGCAAATAGTAAAAGACGGCATTCCTTCCCGTTCGATAACTTCTGCTTCAATGCCTTGCTGAGCAAAAAGTGCTTGCGCTGCTTGAAGCAATCTCGCTACCTCTTCAACCGAACTCATCGTGTCAGGGTCGGGTGGAGTGGCCCCTGAAGGGGCCTTTTCAACGACAGATAACAAGATTAAACGACTGTTGTAGGTTTTGACGATATTGGTCACGGTTTCAGCCGCTTCACGGGTTTCTCGGCTTTGGTCAATGGGAAACAAAACGGTTTTAAACATATTTATTTATCCCCTGTACGCGCACTCCTGTAAGATCGGCATGAGAACTATCGCACTGAATATTGAGTCTATTTCAATTTTCGGAGTGGTAGGTAATTGTCGAAAGTAACAAAACGCTGATTTAATCTTTTGTAAAACAAGGAAGCATTTGAGGAGGTATTGGCTGTGCCCAAGAAAAGTGTAGCAAATCTATCAGAAGCTGATTTAGCTGGAAAAAAAGTTTTAGTCCGAGTCGATTTTAACGTTCCTTTGGATGACGCAGGTAATATTACCGACGATACTAGGATTCGGGCGGCACTGCCAACTATTCAAGACTTAAGGAAAAAAGGCGCAAAAGTCATTCTAGCAAGTCATTTTGGCCGTCCCAAAGGCAAGGTCGTTGATAGTATGCGCCTAACGCCAACTGCCAAGCGTCTTTCTCAATTGTTAGGTCAGGAAGTCGTCATGTGCGATGACTGCATTGGGGATTCTGTGGCAGCAGCGATCGCTAAACTAGAAAACGGTCAAGTTGCCATGCTGGAAAATGTCCGTTTCTATGCAGAAGAAGAGGAAAATGAGCCAGAATTCGCGAAAAAATTGGCAGCAAATGCAGATTTATACGTCAATGATGCTTTTGGAACGGCACACCGCGCCCATGCTTCGACTGAGGGGGTCACACACTATCTCAGTCCTAGCGTGGCAGGCTATTTGATTGAGAAGGAACTCAATTACCTGCAAGCGGCTATTGAAAATCCTCAGCGTCCTTTAGCTGCTATTATCGGCGGTTCCAAAGTTTCTAGCAAAATTGGAGTGATTGAAACTCTGCTGGAGAAATGCGATAAGCTGCTGATCGGCGGCGGGATGATTTTTACTTTCTACAAAGCCCGTGGTTTGAATGTCGGTAAGTCTTTGGTGGAAGAGGATAAGCTAGAATTGGCTAAATCTCTGGAAGCCAAAGCTAAAGAGAAGGGCGTTGATTTCCTTTTGCCAACCGATGTAGTCATTGCAGATAATTTTGCAGCCGATGCCAATTCTCAAACCGTCAGTATCGAGAATATTCCCGATGGCTGGATGGGGTTGGATATCGGGCCCGAATCCGTCAAGTTGTTCCAAGATGCTTTATCTAATTGTAAAGCCGTTGTCTGGAATGGCCCGATGGGCGTGTTTGAGTTCGATAAGTTTGCTGTAGGAACAGAAGCGATCGCGCATACTCTAGCAGATTTGACCGGCAAAGGCACGACTACGATTATCGGTGGCGGCGACTCGGTTGCAGCAGTCGAAAAAGTCGGTGTGGCAGAGAAAATGAGTCACATTTCTACGGGTGGCGGTGCTAGTTTAGAGTTGTTAGAAGGTAAAGTTTTACCCGGAATTGCAGCGCTAGACGATGCCTAAAAACCGATAAATTAGCGCAAATTCAAGCGTTAATCGTTGGTTGACTTTTTCCGATAGGGGGTGAAACATCCTTCACCCTCTAATTTTTTTGTAGCTGATTACGGATAAGCTGATGTGCATTTAAATTGGGTATTCCTTGTTCCCTGTTCCCTGTTCCCTGTTCCCTGTTCCCTGTTCCCTTTGACAGAATTGATATATCCCATCTAAATGCCAAACAGCTTATGAACCTCGCAGATTTACGCAAAGAATATCTCAATGCCGGCCTCAGACGCAAAACCCTTAAACCTGATCCCTTCGATCAGTTTGAACTCTGGTTTCAACAAGCTTGTCAAGCTGATTTACTAGAACCTAATGCGATGATTCTAGCGACCGCCTCAGCTAATGGCGCACCAACCACGCGGACAGTCCTGCTAAAATATTTTGATCGCGAGGGATTTGTTTTTTTTACTAACTACGAAAGCAGAAAAGCTCGCCAAATCGAAGAAAATCCCCAAGTCTCTCTTCTCTTTCTCTGGCTGCCTTTGGAACGTCAAGTTCAAATTCTGGGAACGGCTAGCAGAATTTCTACGGCTGAGTCGCTAAAATACTTTACAACTCGTCCTAGAGGCAGTCAACTGGGTGCCTGGTGTTCTCAACAAAGCACGATAATTTCCTCTCGTCAGCTACTGGACATGAAACTTGAAGAGATAACTCGCAAGTTCCAGCACGGCGAAATCCCGCTTCCTTCCTTTTGGGGAGGTTATCGCGTTGTTCCCCACGGTTTTGAATTTTGGCAGGGACGACCCAATCGACTACATGATCGCTTTTTCTACTCCCGTCAAGAAAATGGTTCGTGGGAGATTCAACGATTATCTCCTTAGCATCAGGGGAACAAGGTGCAAGAATTTTGAATTAATTCAGTCACCTTCTCACCTTCTTACCAATGACTAAAAAGAAAAAAGGGTTAACCGAAAACTGGTCAACCCATAGGCTTGGGAACGCGCTTCAAATCTTTTTAGCTTTGCACGAGCAACTTGACATTTGCGTTTTGCAGACCGCGCTGCTTAACTTCTGATAGGGTTTTGTTAACAGCGTATTTTTGATTGATAGAGTTGATGAGTTCGGTTTGGTTGTGCTTCTTAGCAACACCCCAAAGGTCAGCAATCAGATCGAAGGTACCATCGCTATTGCGAGACCAGCCTAGATCGTATTCGCCTTCGAGAAGGGCAACGATGTCGGCACGAACACGCTGGCCGTTGTAACCGCGTACATCAGCTTCGGTCTTAACACTAATGCCCAGATCGCGCAAGGAAGCCTTGAGAATTTCGGCGTCGGCAATCTTGGTACGTAGAGTGCTGAAATGAGACATGGTTAGATTTCCTCCAGTAGAAAAGAAGTCAACAACAACTTTAGGTTTGGTTAATGCCGCCTATCCTGAAATATTTATCTAGAATGGCGGTTTCATGAAATCGCTAGCCCTGAGCTAGCCTTTCTTCCCGTTGGGAACAGGAGAAAGCCTGTTAGAACTCCAATCGCTGGTATTCGGCGATGGAGGCTGATGCAGGTCGCGCCCTCTGTCTTGCCCAATCTCTCAAGGCAGTTACCTGCTCAGTCATTGTCCGGGACAGAGGTAGGGTAGACTTAATCGCAGCAATAATGTCTAGCTGCGTAAACTCCCGGTCTTGAGCAAAGGCTTCGTACATAGCAGCGATAAGTGCCTGCTCGATCTCTGCACCGGAAAAACCATCAGAAACTTTAGCGAGTTGTTCGATATCGAAGCGGCTGATATCCGAACGACGCTTGTTGAGGTGAATCTTGAAAATGTCTTGACGCTCGTCAGAAGTGGGTAGATCGACAAAGAAGATCTCGTCAAAGCGACCTTTGCGCAAGAACTCTCCAGGCAACCTTTCAACTCGGTTCGCCGTTGCCATAACAAAGACTGGGGACGTTTTTTCCTGCATCCAGGTTAGGAAGGAACCAAAAATCCGGCTAGAGGTTCCTCCATCGGAATCAGCCGAACCCGTCCCGCCGGCAAACGCTTTGTCTAACTCGTCGATGAAGAGGAGAACTGGGGAAATTGACTCGGCAGTTTTGAGCGCGTTGCGGAGATTGGCTTCAGAACGCCCGACCGTAGAGCCGTCATAAACTCGACCCATATCTAGGCGCAGCAGTGGCAAACCCCACAGACGAGCAGTCGTTTTAGCGATCAGGGATTTACCGCAACCCGGAACCCCTAGAATTAACATTCCTTTGGGTTGGGGCAACCCATACTCTCTCGCTCTTTCGGTAAAAGCATCGGAGCGCTGTTTGAGCCACTTTTTCAGTTCTTCTAAACCGCCAACCGCATCGATCGTTTCGTCTTCTTCGATGTACTCTAGAATCCCGTTGCGGCGAATGAGTTGCTTTTTCTCGGAAAGAACGATATCGACTTCTTCTTCGGTGAGGCGACCCGCTTTTACGTGGGCTTTTCGATAAACTTTCTCAGCTTCATCTTTTGTCAAACCTAGAGCGGCTTTGAGAAGCTTTTCTCTGGCTTCTGTTGTCAGGCGGCGATTCTTAGCTTGCTCTAGCTGTGCCGAAAGAACGCGATCGAGTTCCGTCAAATCTGGTAGGGGATAATCGATGACGACGGCATCTTTCTCTAGCTCGATAGGAATTTCTTGGATGGGTGACATGAGGATGACGAGCTTTTCCGTTCCCTTGAACGAGGCGATCGCGTCTCTTAACCAACGATTGACTGCTGCTGAAGAGATAAAGGGATGTAAGTCTTTGAAGATGAATATACCGGGTTCCCTCTGGCGAACTACCCATTCTATCGCTGCTTCTGGAGAGACTGTGTTGTGTTGCGTGGTTTGTCGAGGCTGTCCATACTCTACGATTCCGTGAGTAACCGTCCAAACAAAGACTCGCCGATGCTGGGTTTTCATTTGAGCAATTCTGGCTATCGCCTGCTCTGCTCGCTCCTCTTCTGAAGTCACGAGGTAGATCAGAGGATATTGAGCTTGTACTAATATGCTTAGCTCTTCTTTCATAACATCGACCTGATTTAATAGGGTTTTTTCGACGGTTGAGCCTCGTTGTCTCCAACGCTTTCTCTAACTCTTCAGCAAGGAACTAACTCTTCCTCTCCTTCTGAATTAGCCTGGGCGTGGACTGTCTCCTTGACTTCTAGTGGAAATTCATCCACTATAATGGTTGGCTGCTGCTTGAGGGACACTAATTGCCCATCTCGCATCACCATCGCTGCTTCGCACTCAGGACAAATATGAACTTGATAGGTCTTGCCGTAGCTTGATGATTCTATTTCTTCTATTTGTTCGGGATATCTTAGGTAGAAGGTGATTGCTTTTTCCACCAGACCAGACATAGATGCGTCATCTATTGCTGCTCTGATTTTGAGTTGACGATGGATTCCTGCGGGAAGGTATAGCGTGACTTTTTGCTTATCTTGCATATCACTCTAACTGGGTTTTACCCGGTATATCTTAATAGGTTATCGATCTTACTTTTATCTGTCAAGCTGGTAAGCTGGTATGACAGCAATATTGTAATATTACTTAATACTTAAGCCAGAGCGATCGCCCTCTCGACCTTTGAATTAACCCCTCTTTGTGTTCTAAACTGTAATCTGCCGCTCGTTGAGAATTTTGACTATGCCTGCCCTAACGACTCCTCGCACTCCCCTAAGCTTTCCCTTGACTGCTGTCGTCGGACAAGAAGCGATCAAACTCGCCCTTCTATTGGCTGCCGTCGATCCAGGATTGGGAGGTGTCGCGATCGCAGGCCGTCGGGGTACGGCAAAATCGGTATTAGCAAGGGCAATTCACGTCTTACTGCCCCCCATTGAAGCGATCCAGGGAAGCCCTTTTCACTGCGATCGCGCCAATCCAGACGAATGGGACGATAAAACGCGAGAATTGTACGGCGATGCCCAAGAAATTCCGACCGAAGTCATTCCCGCTCCCTTCATCCAAATTCCTTTAGGAGTGACTGAAGATCGCTTATTGGGTTCGGTAGATGTCGAAGAGTCAGTCAAACGAGGAGAACCCGTCTTTCAACCTGGTTTGCTAGCCCAAGCCCATCGAGGCGTATTGTATGTCGATGAAATTAACCTGCTAGACGACCAAATCGCCAACCAACTGCTAACCGTTTTAACCGAAGGACGCAACCAGATTGAACGGGAGGGAATTAGCTTTCAGCATCCCTGCAAACCCTTATTAATTGCTACTTACAACCCAGAAGAAGGAGCGCTGCGGGAACATTTATTAGATAGAATCGCGATCGCGCTTTCGGCTGATGGCGTTTTAAATTTAGATCAGCGAGTACAAGCAGTTAACCAAGCGATCTCCTACGCCAATTCCCCTCTAGATTTTATCCAACAGTACCACGAAGAGATAGACGACCTCAAAACCGAAATTATTCTGGCACGGGAATGGTTAAAAGATGTCCAGATTAGCCGAGATCAGATCGCCTATCTCGTTCAAGAAGCCATTCGGGGAGGCGTACAGGGACATCGAGCGGAAATCTTTGCCCTGCGAGTTGCTAAAGCTGCCGCCGCCTTAGAAGGACGGAATCAGGTTAGCGCAGACGACTTGCGGCGAGCCGTAGAACTGGTGATCGTCCCTCGCGCTACTATGATACAACCGCCACCCGAAGAAGCTCCGCCACCGCCCCCACCTCCCCAAGAACAACCCAAAGACGAATCAGAACAAGAACAGGAGGAACAGGAAGAGGAAAAACAAGAAGAACCCGAACAAGAACCCCCCGGCATTCCAGAAGAATTCGTGTTCGATCCCGAAGGAGTTATTCTCGATCCAACCGTCCTTTACTTCGCGCAAATGGCACAGCGACAGGGGAAATCGGGAAGTCACAGCTTAATTTTCTCAGAAGATCGAGGACGCTATATCAAGCCAATGCTACCGAAAGGGAAAGTCAAACGCATTGCAGTAGATGCAACGCTACGGGCGGCTGCTCCCTATCAAAAAGCTCGTCGCCAGCGCCATCCAGAGCGTCGGGTGATTATAGAAGAAGGGGATTTGCGATCAAAACGACTCGCCAGAAAAGCAGGCTCATTGATCGTGTTTGTGGTGGATGCGTCCGGTTCGATGGCACTCAACCGAATGCAGTCGGCAAAAGGGGCAGTCTTGCGCTTGCTCACCGAAGCTTATGAAAATCGCGACCAAGTAGCCTTGATTCCCTTCCGAGGAGAAAGGGGAGATGTCTTGCTTCCGCCCACTCGTTCTATCGCTTTAGCGAGACGGCGGCTGGAAACGCTACCCTGTGGCGGGGGATCGCCTTTGGCACACGGTCTAACGCAGGCGGTTCACGTAGGGATGAATGCAAAAATGTCTGGCGATATCGGTCAAGTCGTGATTGTAGCGATTACCGACGGACGGGGAAATATTCCCTTGGCGCGTTCTTTGGGCGAACCGTTACCGGAGGGAGAAAAGCCAGATATTAAGGGAGAGTTGTTGGAGATTGCTGCTAAGATTCGAGCGTTAGGGATAAAGTTATTAGTCATCGATACAGAAAGCAAATTTGTTTCTACCGGATTTGCCAAGGAGATAGCGCTCAAAGCAGGCGGAAAATACTATCATTTACCCAAGGCGACAGATAGGGCGATCGCAGAGATGGCTAAGGGCGCGATCGCGTCTATTGGTTAATGAAATAACTTTTCAGAATGGCAACTCCTCAATCGTTCAACTCTCTCGGATAAAAAGAGGATCGACAGTATAGCCAGCTTTAAGCGCCCAGACAAAGGTTGCATAACCAGTGTCATCGCCCATCGAATCTGGCCGAAAGATAGATGACTTTTTATAATGTACCCAGCACCCATTCTCAAAGACTTCAACATGAGCAGTTGAATAGAGAGTATCCTTTGACCACCGAACTTTGTTCATAGTTTTTTCGATAGCGTAGTGTTCGATACGGTAATAGTTGAGTTCGATTATGTCACACTATAAAGGTGTAGTAGCCTGTCTGCTAGACAGCTTAAGTCAACTACCCTCGTCTT
Source organism: uncultured Pleurocapsa sp. (assembly GCA_964441015.1). Classification (GTDB taxonomy): domain Bacteria; phylum Cyanobacteriota; class Cyanobacteriia; order Cyanobacteriales; family Microcystaceae; genus Hydrococcus. Next base: position 477 of record CAYTUO010000011.1, on the reverse strand, counting down.
TACGGGAATCTCCTGCCAAAAAAAGATGAATAATGGAAGCTAACCCATTGACCAGTTCAATTCATCCTCACACCCAACAAACGGTTTGTCCAACCGAGAGAAATCATCAGCATAACAGCCATTTTCACCCTCATGAGACGGAAGGAACGCCTCATGTTCACAGCGAAACTTCTCTGCGACAAATTGTGAATCGCCTGTCTCGAATTGAAGGGCACATACGCGGAATTAAGACGATGGTTACTGAAAGCCGTCCTTGTCCTGAAGTATTGATTCAAATTGCTGCCGTTCGTGGGGCACTCGATCGCGTGGCGCGAATAATTTTAGACGAACATTTAAGCGAGTGTATTGTCCGCGCTACCAAAGAGGGAAATATCGATGAGGAGATAGAACAACTTAAATCTGCCCTCGATCGCTTTTTACCTTGATTGGTGAAGAGTGATTGGTGAAGAGTGATTGGTGAAGAGTGATTGGTGAAGA
>CAYTUO010000010.1:19678-27535 GCA_964441015.1 uncultured Pleurocapsa sp. | reverse complement strand
TCTACAGGATATGTCTTACCATCAGGTGCAAGTATTTCGTAGGTATAATCGATACATTCTCTAGTCTCTTTATCCTTCTCACAAATAACATGATCCGCAGTCAAAACAGTATAACTATTACCTTCCTTGGCAATAATTACCCCACTACCATTTGCGCCACTGCTACTATCGATCCTGACGGTAATTTGTTTGGCTTTGGCTTCCAACTCTCCCAACCATCCCGTTAACTGGGCATTAACTTTATCTACAGTTTCGGGTAAAGGTAAATTATAAGCAGTAATAATATCTGAATTGAGTTGTGCCAAAAAACTGTTGAGAGATAAACCCCAACTTAACTGTCTGTATTGTTCTATTTCCTCTGCTGTTGGTTCACTTCCATCCTGATAAACATACCCTGTATTCACTATCGGAAAAGCACTCTTACCATTAATCCCAATCACTTCCCCATCAACATTTAATATCGCACCACCACTCATCCCCTGAACGATATTACTAGAATAACCAACAGAGTAACCATCTTTGAAGGTTTTATCGGGTATTAGTCCAATCTTTCCTTCTTGGGTAACTAATTTTCCTGTTTCGGCTGCATAACCCACCGCTAAGATATCTTGCTCGACTATAGGGATAGCTGAACTGTTGATGGTTGCAGTCTGATAGGATTTCTCGCTGGTAAATTCTAATAAAGCCAAGTCATCATTAGATTGAATGGCATTGTTGACTGGTTTTGCTGGATAAGTCGCACCGTCATGAGTCTGAATGGTAAATTCTTTATCTTCCCTCAAAACGTGATTGTTAGTTAAAACCAAATAGATGTTATTCTGCTGGGCAATAATGACACCACTACCACCATTTTCAGCACTGGTAATTTTAACGGTAATCTCGCGAGCAATATTATTTTTACATCGCTGTGTTTTCCAGGCTTCCCTTTTGTTTGCTCGAAAGGCATATAGGTAAGAGTGCCAATTGCTATAGTCGAATCTGTCTGACCATCTCGATCTACGGTTAAGACTTCTTTTACCGCACCGAAATCAATTAAAACTAATTTGCCATCTTCTTTTCGGCGAATAATATTGTAAGGATTGACATCTCGATGAATGACTTTTTGTTGGTGAACAAAGGCTAGAATTTCTAAAATTTCCTGTAAAAAACAAATAATATCTTCTTCATTTCTCGTTTGGTGAGAAGCCAATTCTTCAGCCAGATTTTCCCCTTCAATATATTCTTGAACTAGATAAAATTCTTGGTTTTCTTCAAAATAAGCAAATAACTGGGGAATTTGAGGATGTGTACCCAGTTGGTGCAATATTTGAGCTTCTGTATCGAATAAACGTCTAGCAACTTGTAAAGCGATTGGATCAGTCGCTAACGGTTTAAACTGTTTGACAACACACTTAGGTTGACCGGGTAAAAATAAATCTTCCGCTAAGAAAGTCCTACCAAATCCTCCCTGTCCTAGTTGACAAATAATTTGATAACGTCCGCTCAATTTTTGTCCAGAAGCTAGATTTGTAGAGTGAGAACCGTTCATTATCTCCTTCACTTTCTTTACGGAACTATCGATCTTATCGTAGCTCTTCGTCTCTGGAATTTAAAATAGGCGATCGATTTTTGCAACCAATCTCGCTGTAATGAGACTGAGTTATACTCTGACGCGATCGCGCCCTCTCAATGTTCCTTTTCGTATGATAGGGTATTATACCTCGATCGCAAGATAGCTTGAACTATGTAACCCCATCTAAATAATGCCTAAGAAAATTAGAGAATTAAAAAGTTTATTATTAAAAGCAGGATTTACTACAACAAGGAGAAGATCAATGAAATCTAATTACACTATTATCATTCAATGGTCAAACGAAGATCAATGTTATGTTGTCAGCCTTCCTGAATGGGGAAAATACTGTCATACTCATGGAGATACCTATGAAGAAGCCTTAAAAAATGCTCAAGAAGTTCTAGATTTACTAATAGAAACTGCCTTGGAAAGCGATCGGCCGCTTCCTGTTCCCAAAACCTTCGATAAATTAATTCAGCTTACGAAAGAATCTCTTTCCCAACAGCAACATAACTAGACCAACCAAACCGCGATCGCGGATCGGGATAATCTTTTACAATCACTCCCTTCTGAGGCGATCTTTCAAAAGCGACTAACTGGGGAATATCCGTTTTAAATGTGGGAAGTTTATGTTCTTCAATAAATTGTCTAGCATCGCGTCCGCTTTTAGTTCGCGGATCTACCTGAGTTAAAAGTACTTTAAACTTAGCCTTCAAAGATTCTAATACCTCGACTGTTTTGACCGTGGTATCCAAATCTAAATGATTGGGAGTTGTAGGAATAATCAGTAGATCGCTGGCTGAAGCTAAATCTTTTAAGTCGTCAACTTCTGGTCTAGCTTGAGTATCAATGACAATGTGAGTATATTTTTTGACTAAGCTAGTCGAACCAGCCTGAGAAGCGACGTAGAAGGGTAATTTATCTTCTTTTGACCAAACTAACGCCGAACGGTTGCGATCGGCATCAATTAATAAAGTTGGGGCTTTTTGTTGCAAATATGCAGCTAAATGTATAGCTGTTGTTGTTTTGCCAACTCCCCCTTTTAGAGCAGTAATTGCGATAATCATAAAGTCAGTAATCAGTAATCAGTAATCAGTTAGCAGTTATCAGTAATTGTAGTGTGGGCATCTTGCCCACGCGAGGAGAAGCTCGCACTACTGAATTCAATCAGGTAATTGATATTGTCCGACGATGCGCTTGGCATATTCTGGTACGTGAGACTGCAATTTTTCTGGATAGTTCCGCTTTATATACAAATAGTTACGAGTGAAATGAGAATCAATAGAAAATCGGGCATATTCTAATCCTTTCGGTCCAATTTTTTCGATCACAACTCCCATCAATTTTGCCGCCCACATTGGCAGCGTAACTCCTTTATCGTAGGCGGGAATGCTCTGTTGTACGGACTGTTTTCTATCGCCTTTTGACATGACAGGTTGAGTGTCGAGTTGCTCCCTCACTAACTCCAACATTTCTGCTCCCTTTTCGTTGCGAACCACAATCCATTGCCAACCAAAAGGTGCCCCCATGTATCCTACAACTAAGTCAGCTAATGAGTTGACATAATCAAAACAACTCATGCAAGAAGGCGCAAAAACATCTTTCAATTGGTTCGTTTTTAAACCAAAGAAAGGCACTTTTTCTATCGAACCATCTTCGTGTTTAAAATGTACTTGAAAGTCTTGCATGAATTCGTAATACACGACAGTATCGGGAGATTTACTTGTCGTATCGAGGAATTTTTGTAAACCCGCACGAGTCACATTATCAACGCAAGGCGTTCCCAAAACGTAGAGTTTTTCTAAACCCAATTCTTTCTCGACTGTTCGCAATGCCTGGATTTGGCAACCCACCCCAATAACAAGCAACCGCTTCATTCCCGATTTTTCTATCTCTTCTAAAACCGAAAGATTGGGCGAAAGCGTCGGTTTATTGACTCTTGCTGCTAAAATTTCCTCTGGGGTTCTGGCAAGAATGGGTTTGGGCTGAAATCGGTCTTCTTGGGTATTTTGAACGCAGACGACCCCTTCTACAAGACCTCTGTTGAGCATTTCACAGGCAATAGTACTGACAATCCCCGTCCACTGTGCCCCGTCGATGGGTTGCTTTTTCCTAGCTGCCATCATGTCTTGATGAACGCCAAAGTACCAATCGTTCTGACTCTCTAAATTGCGGCTGCGTCCGTGTGCCTGTTCTTCGAGTTCGGCAACTTGTTGGTTGAGGAAGGCACAGGCTTCTTTGACGTAGTGGATGTAGTAAGTATCGCACAGTCCGCATTCGCTACAGAGTTCCTTAGCGGGACGGCGGCTAGTCGGTTTGAGCGCTTTGGCTTTTTTGTGAGGTGTGATCGAGGTCATGTATTATAGGGCTTTGTTAATGAAATTTTAGATAACAATTTTTCAGCTTAAAGCAGAATCGAGACACAAAACTAAGAAGTTTAAAGGAATGTAACGAGGTTGTATTAATTTGTCGCCTCAGCTTTTCTCTCCACAAACAAAGCTCTCGCTTGTAGGATATATTCTAGAGTGAATTACCATTGAGAAAAACGGAGCGATCGCAGCTTAAGATTATGGCAGAAGAAACCACGCCCACCCCAGAAACTCAAAAGCCTGAAGAAACTCAAGCTGAAGCTAAAGCTGCTAAGTCAAAACCCGCCGCAGCAGAAAAGCCAGCCGCCGCCAAGAAGCCAAAAGAACCTGCTATCGAAGATAAACCTTTCACCGAATTTATGCAGCAGCACTTTACTCCTGCCTTAAAAGAAGCTTTGGCAAACCAAGGAATTCAGGATGTGGAGTTAAAGTTTGCTAAGGAAAACCTCCCCGTAGCAGGGGCAAAAGCAGACGAACAGTGTTGGCAAGTCATCGGGAATTGGCAAAACGGACAGCGCCAGTTTAACCTTTATTTTCTCGATGAAAATATCAATGGCAAAAAAGCTTTTTCTTATTCTAATTACGGCGCGAAACCCAGCATCATCGAGTCGTTTATGATCGACGAACGCAAAGCAACCTTGGATTTATTGCTTTTGTACACTTTGCAACGCCTAAACGGTCAAAAGTGGCTGAGTAGAAATTAAGTCAGTGACTGGTGACTCATCAGTTATCAGTTATCAGTTATCAGCAGCCCTTTCAAGGTCAAATGATAAACGCTACAAACTTTTGCTAAAACTGTCTCGCCTTAAGTGATGAGCTAGGATGAACATGAATCAATTGCAATCTCAAGAAAAATTTGAAAAAAATGCCGAGACGGAATTTCAGGCTTTTCTAAGCCAGACAGCAGATCTTTGGGCCAAGAATGAATCTCAGAAACAAGTTTGGATTGAATACGTCACGAATACTTCAAGAAGCCAGCAAACGACAGAAAAGGTTCTAGATTTTTTTAAAATACCTCAGCAGGAGAGGCAAAAAGTTCTCGATGTTGGGTGTGGTTTTGGTAACTTGCTGATGGCTCTACAAAAATACTTCTCTCAAGTCTGCGGACTAGACATAGAAGAAACTTGTGTGGAGTGGTCGAGAAAGCGTGCCGATCGCGCACAGGTTGCCTGCGCCAGTGCTACAGAGATTCCCTGGTCTGATCGAGAATTTAATCTCGTTGTCTCTACTGATGTGTTCGAGCATATTCCTTATCAAGAGCAGGAAAAAGCAGCCTCCGAACTCATGAGACTATTGAAACCAGGTGGATTTGGATATGTAGAGGTTCCCAACCGCCGTCAAATCTTGGACGAACACAATCGGATCTTATTCGGGACTTGGCTTCCAGATGTCGTGCGCGAACAGTATGCGAGGATGACATCCAAAACTCACTCTTATATTCGTTGTTGGGAAAGGACGGGTAGGGGATGGAAAAGTTTATTTGAAAGTCAAGGGTTTCAAGTGATTCTCAAACCGCGCTATTTAAAAGGACTAAATTTTTTAAAGTATTTTTTGATTCCTCCGAACCGCTACCATATTTATTTGATTAAACCCACAGAGTAAAAAAAGATCTGCTGACGTTGCCAGCTTAATTATCTCAATCATGCTTTTACTTGTCGAAATCATCTTACTCATGGCGGCACTTGGATTATTGATTCCCAGTGCTTTTCTCTTATTGGAATGTTTAGCAGCTTGGTTAAGCGATCGCCCTTCAGTTGAAGAGAGCGCTTCTCCTCCTGTTAAAGTAGCCGTATTAATTCCTGCTCACAATGAAGCCTTCGGTATTGGAACGACTTTAGAACACCTTTTACCTCAAGTGTGCGCTCCTGAAAACCTCGTCGTCATCGCGGATAACTGCACCGATAACACCGCCGCGATCGCTCGGCAATATGGGGTAACCGTTATTGAAAGACAAGACTCACAACGACGGGGCAAGGGATATGCAGTAGACTACGGCGTGCGCTTCCTTGAGGGCAACCCTCCTGAGATAGTAGTTTTGGTTGATGCAGACTGTAGCGTTACCCCAAAAACCATTGACAGAATTGCTCGACTTGCCAAGAGTGTTAATAGACCCGTTCAAGCTACCTATTTAATGGAGCAACCGGCTAATCCAAGTTCCAAAGATATTATCTCAGCCCTGGCTGTGAAGGTCAAAAATCTCGTCCGTCCTTATGGGTTGTTGCGCTTGGGGTTGCCTTGTTTGTTGATGGGATCGGGGATGGCCTTTCCTTGGGAGTTGATTCGTCAAGCTAATCTCGCCAATAACAAAACCACAGATGATATGCAGCTATGCGTCGATTTAGCCACAGTCGGCTACCCTCCCCTTTATTGCCCTCAAGGACGAGTCACGGGGCGTTTGATGGAGCTAGAAGCCGCTAAAAGCCAGCGTTCTCGTTGGGAACACGGACACATCGATATGTTATTGACTCAATCTCCTCGTTTGATTAAAGCAGCTTTGAGTCAAAGACGTTATGACTTGGTAGGACTCGCGCTAGAATTATGCGTTCCCCCCCTCTCTCTGTTGGTTATGCTCTGGCTAGCAGCGACTTTATGTGCCTTCCTAGCAACGGCTTTTGGGGTTTCTTGGATTCCGTCTGCGCTTTTGGGGATAGCTGGACTCGCGATCGCGATCGCAACTGTTCTCTCTTGGGCTAAGTTTGGTCGAGAAGATATCTCAGGAAGATCTCTCCTTACCATTCCTTTTTATATCCTCTGGAAAATTCCGCTCTATATAGCTTTCTTAATCCAGCCTCAAAATAAATGGTTAAAAACTGAACGAGATTGACAGCCAGGGGGAAGACAGTTATCAGAGGGCAGAGGGCAGAGGGGAAAATAATTACGAATTACGAATTACGAATTACGAATTACGAATTACGAATTACCAATCACCAATTACCTAAATTTTTGCTTCTTTTTAATAGATGAATAAACGATCTAGGTGCAGAAGCAACAACTATATTCTCTAATTTTTGCTGGAAAATCAACCAGAAAAAGGGAATCCCATCAACAAGGTATCTCTTCCACAAGCGCTTGGGTTCGCACATGAGTCGATAGAACCACTCCAGTCCTACTTCACTCATCCATTTAGGTGCGCGAGGTTTGTGGCCCGCTTCAAAATCAATGGTTGCCCCAATTGCTAAAAATATTTTGATATTGTTTAACTGACTCTTATACTTGACAATCCATTTTTCCTGCTTGGGAGTCCCCAATCCAGTAGCAAGAACGGTTGCTCCAGATTGATTAATTAGGTTGACAATATAAAGGCATTCTTTTTCATCGTTCTCAAAACCGCATGGAGGCGAGTAACAGCTAACAATAATCTCTCGTCCCACTTTTTGATTAATTTTTTCCTGCGCTTGTTGAGCAATTCCTTCTTGAGCGCCGAGTAAAAAAACTTTAATCTCTCGATTATCTTTGTTGTATTCGTAAAAGGCGGGAAACAAATCGGAACCAGAAATTTTCTCAACAATGGGATTGCCTAAAAAGATTGAGGCATACTGAATAATCTTGCTATCACAAACTCGATAATCAGCCTGTTGATAGGCAGCACGCAGATCGCGATCGTTTCGCAACTGCATCAAATGATCGACGTTAGGGGTGACAACTAAGCCGCCATAGAGGTTAAGCTTTTCTAAGAGTTCGGATTGCGACAAGTTATGGATAGATGTATTGAGAATATTGACAGCTTTCATTTGCTTTCCACCATTTAACGTCTTTCGATTCAAAGTTGTTTAATTTGCAAATTAGTATTTTTTGAGATAAGTTAGAAGGTTTTATTGCTTTACTTTCGCTGTATATGTTTTTTATTAGCTAATTGGTATTTAGGTTTTTTATAGTTTTTTTTTGGGGTTGTTGTAGGGGTGTATGCGGGCGTCGGCGTGCGGGATGGGGTTTGGG